>JADFGU010000098.1 GCA_022567535.1 Planctomycetota bacterium
TTCGTTGGAAGGGCATGACACCTTCCTTATGCGATTCGAGGTCCCGGGCGAGTTTCGTGAAGCCCTCCGAATGGATTTGTGGCATCACGGCGTCCGTCGCTCCACCCTCTTTCCTGACTTGGCAAACTTGGCCGCTGAGCTGAGTGGGCTGACCTTCCGGAAGGCGTAGGGGATCTAACAAGCGATTGGTGCGGTTGCAGCGGGTGGCCCCGTCAGTTGATTTGTGTGGCAGCCCACGGCTTTGCGCGGGAATGTCTTTGGTACGGGCTTGTGCGTAGTGACACGCGCAACCATGCCGCGCGAAGCGGGGGAGATGGGGCGTGGGCATGCCACACAATTGCCTGGGAAATGGGGTGGGGCTTGGGAAATGGGGTGGGGAAATGGTGTCGGGCGGGGAAATGGGGAGCAAACAGGCAACTCGGAGAGCCGGCCCACCGCAGACAGGTCGGCTCGGTGATCCGACTTGCCGCACGGTCAATTCGTCTCTCACTCACTTTGCCGCCTTCGCGATCTTCGCGGGCTTCGCGTTGAAATCCGGGAATGAACAGGGGGAGCCCGCGCTGGCGCTTGGGCCTCTTTGCGGTGGGACACAGCGGTCTTCGCGCTAAATACTCCCAACGGTCGGCTCCTGTTCGTATGTGGCGATTGGAATCGGGCGGGCGGATCCGGTAGACTCGCGATTGCCGGCCCGCGATGGGTGGGCCGGGTTCCGATGTCCACACCACGAGGGAACGCCATGAACAGAATCACAGTGACATTGATGAGCGCCGCGGTGGGTGTTGCGGCGATCGTTGCACCGGCGGCTGCCCAGGACGTGCGCACGGCCGAGGTGATCCTGGCCGAGATGAACGCGCTGCAGACTCCCGAGCACGACAGGTCGAAAAGGGGCGATGAGGATTATCAGAAAGGGTACATGCAGGAGCGCAACGCGGTCGAGACCACGCGGGCGGCGCTCATTCTCGAACTGTATCAGGTCAATCCGTACCACGAGCAGATCGAAACGCTCATGCCGGAGCGGTGGAAGATTCTGGCGCGCACGCTCGGCGACACCGATGCGGTGCTGGCCGAGACCGAAAGAATCATGAACACCGGCGACGGACCGCTGGCGGTCGAGGCGTGCTACACCTACGCGCAGACGATCGGGCGGAAGACCGAGTACGCCGAGTACGAGTTCATGCCGGCGCTGGAGCACTTCGTCAAGATGGCGCCCGAGGACGACCGTGCCGCGAGCCTGCTCATGGCGGCTGCGCGGTTCTGCGAAGATGACACCGAACGCGAGGTGATGCTGTACCGGCGCGTGCTGGCGAACTACCCCGACGCCCGGGCCGCCCGCTACACCAAGGGCAAGATCCGGCAGATCGAGGGGCTGAATCAGCCGTTCCAGCTCGAGTTCAACGACGCGATCAGCGGCGAGACGGTCTCGATGCGGAACCTGCGCGGCAAGGTGGTCGTGATCGACTTCTGGGCGACGTGGTGCCGCCCGTGCACGGACGAGATCCCGCACATGAAGAAGCTGTACGCCCAGTATCGCGACCAGGGCGTCGAGTTCATCGGCGTCAGCCTCGACAAGCCGGAGAACGAGGACGAGACCAAGGACGGGCTCAAGAAGCTGCGTGCGTACTGCGACGAGAACGACGTCAACTGGCCGCAGTACTACCAGGGCAACTTCTGGGACAGCGAGTTCTCGACCGCCTGGGGCATCAACTCGATCCCCGCCATATTCATCATCGACCGGAAGGGCTCCCTGCACTCGGTCAACGCCCGAGGCCAGCTCGACGACATGATCCCCGAGCTGCTGGGCATCGAGAAGCCGGCCAAGGACAAGGGCGGCGACGGCTGAGCGAAGGGGTATCGCGACCGACCTCCCCAAAGGCCCGCGCCCCGCCGTGGGTCTTTTTCGTGGGTGCGAAGGGATCGCGCCGCCCCAATGCGGGCACTTCGGCTACGCTCCGGCATGACGCGGATCGAATCGAAGCCCGCAGTGAGCGAGATGGACGACGCAAGCGACAGAATCACCAGCACCATGCCCGACACGCCGCTCGTCGATGTCATGGGTGGGGCGACGCGGCAGGAGATCAGGGTGCTGGACCACGGGTTCATCGCGCTCTTGGATGCGATGCCGCGGCTTGTGCCGGAGGGGCAGACGGCTGACGCTGCGATCGTGCAGGCGGCGCGTGTCTCCTACGGGCAGGGCACGCGGAGGGTCAGCGAGGACCGGGGGTTGATCCGCTTCTTGATGCGGCATCGGCACACCACGCCGTTCGAGATGATCGAGTTCAAGTTCCACGTCGCGGTGCCGATCTTCATCGCCCGGCAGTGGATCCGGCACCGCACGGCCAACGTGAACGAGTACTCGGGGCGGTACTCGATCATGCCGGACACGTTCTACCGTCCCACCGCCGACGCGGTCCGCAAGCAGAGCGCGGGCAACCGCCAGGGCGGCGAACAGACGTTTCGTGCGAAGGTCGCGAAGGCGCCGGGGCACGAAGCCGCGCCGGAGATTGAGGGATCGGACGAGTCAATGACGGCTCAGGCGTTTCTGGATTTTCTCGACAAGGCCGAGTCGAACTACCCGCAGTACCTGTCGCTGACCGAGCGAGGCGTGAGCCGGGAGTTGGCGCGGATCGGGCTGCCGCTCTCGCTGTACACGCAGTGGTACTGGAAGTGCGACCTGCACAACATTCTCGGGTTCCTGTCGCTGCGCATGGACAGCCACTCGCAGCTGGAGATTCGGGCATACGCCCAGGCCATGCACGACCTGATCGAGCCGATCGTCCCGGTCGCCATGCAAGCCTGGCGCGACTATGACACCAACGCGATGCGCCTGACGCGGCTGGAGATCGAGGCGATCCGAAAGCTCAAGGCTGGCGGCGACGGCTCGCTCGACACCACCAATAAGCGTGAGCAGAGCGAGTGGGCGCAGAAGCGCAGCACGCTGGGGCTGTAGATCCAAAGCAATCAACGCGTTCGCACGTGAACGGACGCCGAGTCTGAGCCCGCCGCGGGCGAAGGCTCGGATCACGCCGGTGCGGAGGTCATCGAAGATATCCGAGCCTTCGCGGACTCAGACTCGGCGTCCGGTATATCTCTCGACCCGACATGTGATACGGATCACACGTGTCGCACATGCGTGAGGGAGGGACATGCGTGCCTCGCGATTTCATCGGGGCATCGGGAGTTTCTGATGGGATCGGGTACGAGCCATCCGCGCGAGCGGAGCGTCTTCCTGGTGCCGCGACTTGAAGACTCTGTGCTCGCGCCCGGGGCTCGTCCGTCGCGCTGCGCGTGCGCAAGTGAATAATGGGAACCGTAAGAGATGCAGCCGGGATTCGTGAGCCCGATCGATCGGGGGGGTACGCGCTACGGGCACCCGCCAACAAACGCGTTCTGGAAGCAGAGGAAGTCGAAGATGTCGCAGACCGGGACGGGGTCGCAGTCGCAGGCGTACGGCTCGCCCAGCACGAAGCTGTTCTGGAAGCAGAGGAAGTCGAAGATGTCCAGCGACCCGCTGCCGTCACAGTCGGCGTAGCAGACCTGGCCCTGGGCGGTGATATTATCGATGAGAAGGTCGCCGGCCTCTATGATGGCGATGAAGGCGGGAGTCGGGCTGTTCAGGATGCGAAGATGGCTCACGGCGCTCAGCGTGGCGTTGAGATTGAATCCGCCTACGGGGACCCAATCGGCAACGTCGACCGGAAACACGAAATTGGTCCAACCGCTTCCGGCAAGGAGATGAGCGCTGGCACTCGTCGAGAAGGGGCCACCGATTCCGGTCACGGCCAGCCGGATGTCCAGAATCGTATTGCCGACGTTGTTCAGGTCCATGGAGATGGACGTGACGCCGGCGCTGAGGTAGTCGCCAGCCCACTCCAGCACGTTGAACGTCACCACCCGGCCGCCGGGGCCGAACACGCCGGTGCCGACGACCTCCAGCACGTGGTCTCCCGGGCCGTGGCCGTTGAGCAGGACGGTCGGCGGGTTCGGATTGAACGGTCCACTCACCCAGCCCTGGGTGGTGCCGGTCTGAAAATCGCTGACCAGTCCGATGGAGATCTGGGCATCGGCGTGACGAGTCGCCCAGGCCGCACAGACGAACAGCACTATGGTGATTAATTTACGCACGGCGTCTTTCTCCATCCGGTGTCGGCTGAATGCCCCCGGCGTGTCGCCCGCCGAGGATCGAACCGACCTCTCCCATTTGACCATCGCCCGGCTCCTCGACCGAACTCTTTGGGAGTAAGTGTACCGCGCGAGTGCGGAAACGCAAGCTTTTTTCGCCTCGCTCTGATCGGAATCGACGGTGACGGGGCGAGTGATGCCTCCGAAGGCCGCCTGGAGGTCCTGTCGGGCCGCTCGGGCGCCAGGAGGACGTGCGGGCCGTGCTCAGGCCTTCATCCAGCCGGAACATCCCGGGCTTGCGAGACAGGCACCGTCGCCGTAGGATTCGGATCCAAGGAGACCCATATGCCCAATCTCGCCAGCGTCCTCAAAGCAGAGATCCAGCGACTCGCACGTAAAGAGGCCAAAGCCTCACTCGCCACAACCAAGCAGGCGTCTGCTCACCATCGCCGAGACATCGCTCGGCTGAAGCGTGAAGTGGCGGATCTGACGCGGCGCCTGGCGTCGCTGGAAAGGCAACTTCGCAAGCAGACGGGCAGAGCGGTTCCCGAGGTGTTGGCTGCAGGAGCCCGATTCTCGCCTAAGTCGGTCAAGTCCCATCGGGCCCGCATCCAGGTTTCCGCGGCCGACTACGCACGGCTGGTGGGGGTTTCGGCCTTGACGGTCTACAACTGGGAGAGCGGCAAGACCAGGCCTCAACAGCAACAGCTCGCCGCTCTGGTGTCGATTCGTGGACTTGGCAAGCGCGAAGCCTGGAAACGACTGGATGAGATGGACGAGTGATCAAGGATTCGGCTTCCCCGGCCGCGACATGGCGCGGGCCCGCACTTCCCTGCCGGCGAGCGGATGGCGCGGCCGGTGACGCCACTGTTTGCATGTATCATTTGCGAGCGCCAAGAAAAGTACCCCGGGACTTTCACTGTCCCGTGGCACTGTTGTATCAACTCGACGGCTCACAGTCGCCGTAAGGATCAGCCGTCGAAGTCCGTCGGAACATCGGCAAACTGGTCGGAGCCTGAAAACTCAGATTCTGGCGTCAAGGTCCAGTGCTCGGTGCTGTTCACGTCAGTCCGGTACCGAACGTCTGCAAGCTGCGCGTCCCAATTATCGAGCGCGGTCTCCTGCGTGTGCCGCTGCTGCCGGCTCAGCCGTGCCAGGCGCTCCTGGCTCGCAGCCCGTGCTGCCTCAGCGTCCGCAAGCGCCTTCTCAAAGCTCACGCGGCGACCCGTCTCATAACGGTACGTGTCAACTGTGCGCTGAACACGATCCGCATCCGACTGCGCCAAGCGCGAAGCAAATCGCGAAACAACATTGTCCCGCTGGGCGCCAGCACTCTCACGCTGCGCCTCAACGCCAGCCCGCGCAATCTGCGCCGCCGAATGCGCCGACGTATACCCGGCATTCACGTACGCATTGTCGCGATCGCTCAGGGCGTGGGCCGTGGCGACCAGCCGCTCGACCTCCACCTCGCCGCGAAGCACCGTTGTGTACGCACGGCTCCGGTCAAACTCAATGTCACTCGCCGCGAGCTCGTACTCAAGCTCGTTCTGCGAGCGAAGTCGCGCAACCTCAAACTTCGTGTTCTGAACGAACGAATCCACATGAACCATGGCCTCGGCGTAGTTCGCCTCCGCGATCACGAAGTGCGACGCCGCGCGCTGATCAAGCTTCGCAAGCTCCGATTGGAGCATCTGACCCGCAGCCACGATCTGCGCGCCCATCTCCGTCGCAAGCGCTCTCGCGCTCCGCTCCGCGCTGTCCGCTTCAGCGAGCAGAAGCGCGTGCTGCGCCGCATCACGCTGATTCGTCGCCTCAAGCTGCGCCTGGACCACGCGCACGTTCTCGGCCGCTTCCCGGTCAACAACATCAGCCTCGGCAAACAACCTGCGAGACGTGGCCTCGCCCGTCCGCTCCACAGCCTGCGCCTCCGCATACAACTCCGTCGCCGTGGCGACTGCTTCCTTGCGGAACACATCCGCGTTCACAAGCCGCTGGTGATAATCAGACTCCGCCTCAGCGAGCTGCGCGGAGTTCAGCTTACGCGCAGCCGCGAAGGTTGACTCCGCCTGCGACTCACGCGTGCGGGCAAGGTGCATCCTCTCGGCGCTCGTGATCAGGCGCGTACGAAGCTCCGCCTCGAACTCCACCTGACGCTCTTGGTAACTCGCCTTCGCAAGGTCCAGCATGCTCTGGGCCTTCACACGGGCCTGCATCACCTTCGCAAGCGCCACCCGATACGCCGCCACATGAGAGGGCTTGACGCGCGGCGATGACTTATTCACGCTCGGCGCGCCAGGAACCGTGTGAAGCCCCTCCCTTGAAATACGCGACGGCTGAACATTGTCGTTGAGGGCAATGCTCCTGCTCTTCTGCTGCTTCGCAAGCTGCTTCAGAATGGCTGCATGCACGCGCGTCGCCTCAGCCTCCGCCCTCGCCATGATCTCCTTCACCTGGGCCTCGGCAAGGGCGATCTGATGCTTCGACGTCTTGTGGGCGGCCTGCGTCCTCGCTTCAGCCTCGGCCTTCACAAATGCCGCACGAGCTTCCGATTCAAGGCGATCCGCCGAGGTGAACATCTGCCGCGCCTCAGCGTTCGCGTTCTTGAACGAGTTGTACGCCGCCCCCCCCGTTGCGCTCAAAGCTCGCCCGCGCGACCTCAGCCACCCGGTTTGCCTTAGCCCGCAAACGCTGGCACTCGGCAAGCGCACGGTCAAACGCTGTCTGTGCGTCCGACGTCGCTTAACGATACTCAGCCTGATTCTGGTCCCAGCCCGTCTCGATCGACGCCACGCGAAGTTCGTGCTGCTCATCAGAGGCGCGAGCCTCAAGCGATGCCGCCTGAGCCTTGAGTTCATGCGCGTTCGCCTCCGCCTGCTTCATCGTCGAATCCGCTTCAGCCCGCAGACGATCGTTCCGAGCATCCGCCAGGCTCTTGATCGACGCAAGACTCGCCTTGTATTCCGATGCGCGCGCGCCGGACTGCTCCAGCATCGATGTCGCCTCGCGACGAAGATCGTTCGCCACCGCCACAACGCGATCACGCGTGAGCTGCACACGTTCCATCATGTCGTTGATCGACACCAGTCCCTCTTGCTCAGTGGCCGTGCGCACCGACCGAAGGTTCTCAAGCCGAGCAAGCGCCTGGGCGTACTCCTTCTCAGCCTGGTGTGCCATGTCCTCGCTCTGCGCCTTTCGATCCTTGATGAGCGACTCGACGAAAGAAGCGTTCCGGGTGTCGTTGGCCTCGATCTCGCGACGACGCGCCGTCACCTGCGCAAACATGTCGTTCACCTCGGCGTCAAACTGACGACGCCGAAATTCAGCCTCAGCCAAAGAGGAACGCGCGCGAGACGCAACATCCTGACGCTCCGCATCCAGCGCCGCGTACCGACCCATCAGCGTCGCCGTGTGCTCAACTTCGAGCGCACGGGCCGACGCAAGCGCCTGCTCAACCTCCGCAACACCAATACGGCCCTCTGATAAGTATCGCTCTGCAAGACCACGCTCTTTGGCGGTTTCATACATATAGCCGCGAAGCGATGCGACATCGCGCGCATCGCGGTCCCGGCCAACACCCATCCGATCAACATTTTGAACGCTCGAGGTCGATCCGCACCCGCCCAGAGCGATCAATCCAATCAGAAGCGGGGGGGTTGCGTGACGCCGAACTCTGGTGGCCGTGCCCGTACTATTCGACTTGCGAAACTTCACGCCGACTTCTCCATCATCCACGGCCTCACGACCGTGGAAACCCGCCGACACCAGAACTCCAACCAGCGACACTTACGACCCGGAGGGTGTCGGCTTCCTTTCTCTCATGACGCCCGCACCGACGCTTGAGCACATTCGCTGTAAAATTTGGAAGGAAGTGTAGAGGGCGAGCCGCTTATCGCACCGTTCACAATCCGAACGGCATCTGATTCGATCGGGTTCGATCGGGTACCACAAAGCGCTGGGCGGCTGCTGCTCCAACAGGCAACCCCGTGGACAGAGAAACCGATGCGATCAGCGGGCTGATGTCCACCGCACTCCTCTCGATTGGCTGCGTCATCATCAGACATCGCCTGCTCGTCAGCCCAGTGTGACAAGGGCTCGCAGTCAGGCGTTCGGGGCCACTTGCGAGAGTGGAGGCGACCGGGCTCGAACCGACGACCTCTTCCATGCCATGGAAGCGCTCTACCAAAGCTGAGCTACGCCCCCGAAATTGCCGGCCGGGGGCGCTGGGCCCCGATCGGCG
>JADFGU010000099.1 GCA_022567535.1 Planctomycetota bacterium
ATCGCAAGAGCGGTCGGCATGAGGCGAACATCACGCGCATTCAAGGGCTGACCACCTGGGCGGCGCACGCGGTGTTTGCAACTATGGTGGCTGGATCGCTCATACTTGGATTCGATGGTGTTTCCAGAGGGACGCTCGAGCCGGCGGCAGTGGCGATCTTTGTGATGTACGCGCTCATGCTTCGTGGGCCGATCGTGCAGCTGGCCAGGCAGGGCTCGCGAACGGGCAAGATCGCGGCGTGCGCACACCGTGTGGCCGAGTTGATGGCGTCGGAGCGGGTGCGCGGACCCGACGAACCCGTTCCGGAAATCGTTGGCGTGCAGCTCTCGGGGGTTCGAGTCAGGGCGCGATTGGAAGCCGGGAAGAAGAGGCGGGTGCTCGGGCCGATTGATCTTGCGCTCGAACCGGGGCAGCGCGTCGCGGTTGTTGGGCCACCCTCGTCGGGAAAATCAACGCTGCTTCGTGTGATCGCCGGAGCCCAGCGCATTCATCGCGGAACGATCGAATGGGAGGGTCTCGAAGACGGCATGATTCACCGGGGCGCCATCGCGTTTGCGAGTGATGAGCCGCGTTGGAACGCCCGGCCTCTGGGTGAACTCCTGCACCTTTCGTCTGATGAATGCCAGGCGCTGGTCGGGGCATCCGGACTTTTCGACCTTGGCAGGCGCGATTGGAGTGTCAGCGAGACGATCGTTGGACCGGATGACTTGTCGGCGACCGAGCGCAGAATCGTTGGAGCGATCCACGCGTGCATGTCGCCGGCGCATTTACTCGTGCTTGACGACCCGGCACAGGGGCTTGGGTCGGACCAATCGGCGAGGTTCATCGACGCAATGTGCGCGATGCGTCCGGATCGGATTGTGGTGATCGGGCTTCGACGGGTGATCGCTGACGCTTCGTTTGATTGCGTGGTAAAGCTGCGTGAGGGTCGGGTCGTGGGTGCGTTGGATTCGAGCCATGTGCTGGAGGAGTCGGCGTGATCGCCGGGTGAGGACGAAGAGAGATGAGAGAAGCAGTGATACTGGCCGCGGGCCGAGGGAGTCGGCTCAACGGGGCAGCTGCCGGCGTGCCGAAGTGCTTGCTCACCGTCGGCGATCGGCCGTTGATCGAGCACAATGTGCGCGCCATGCAGGCGGTTGGGATCGAGCGTATTCACGTCGTGGTTGGGTACGGCGCGGAACAGGTCATGCAGATACTCAACGGAATGTGCTACTATGTCTTCAATGACAAGTATGAATCCACGAACAGCCTGTATTCGCTCTGGCTGGCGCGAGAAAAGGTGCAAGGGTCGTTCCTCTTGATGAATGGCGACGTGCTTGCACACCCCGAGATTTTTCGCAGGCTTGCGTCTGAACACCACAGCGCGCTCGCGTTTGACTCCGGGTCAGGATTTGACGACGAGCACATGAAGGTGCGCGTGCACAACGGTTATCTGACGGCGATCGACAAGGCGCTGCCGACCGAGGATAGTTGCGGTGAGAATGTTGGCGTGTTGCGTTTTACATCGCGGGCTGGGGAGGCGCTCTTTGATGAGGCGGATCGGCTGGTGCGCGCGGGGCATCACTCCACGTGGGCGCCCAAGGCGGTCAACGCCATTGCCGACCGCGTTGCCATCCGGTGCGTTGATGTTGCGGACTTGCCGTGGATTGAGATTGATTATTGCGAGGATCTTGAGCGGGCCCGGGCGCAGGTGTGGCCCAGCATTCAGGGCCAGTCGCTGAGCACTCGTGAGGATGCCGCACAGTGAGTGGTGGCACGGGCGAGAACTCACGAGCGTCCCCAACCCGGGTGCTGTTCACCGGGTATGCCGGCGTTCACTTCGCGTGCTTCAAGCCGCTGTACGAGAAGCTGCGAGATGACGAGCGGTTTGAGGTGTTCGTATCGGGCGGGCTTCGCAGCAAGGTGGACGGCGTTCATCAGTACGATCTGCACGGGATGTACGACCAGTTCGATATCCCGGCGGATCGGCGGCTGACGGTTGAGCAGATTCGAGGTGAGTCGTTCGACTATTTGTTCGCGTCGAACACGAAGATGATTGCGCCGATGGACGTGCGTGTTCGGGTGCAGATCTTTCATGGTGTATCGTTCCGGAACAAGGCGGTGCGTGAGGCCAATGCGCACGCGGACGTGTACTTTCTGATCGGCCCATATATGCAGCGGGCGTTCTCAAAGACGGCGATTCTTCGCGAGGACGACCCGCGTCTCCTGCCCATCGGGTTCATGAAGACGGACCGATTGCTCAACGGACAACTGGATCGGCGTGCGCTGCTCAATCGGTACGGATTCCAGGGTGATCGGCCCGTGGTGCTGTACGCACCGACCGGGCAGAAGCACAACTCGCTCGAAACGATGGGTGAGGCGGTGCTTCGTTCACTCAGGCAGTCAGGTCGGTTTAGCCTGATCGTTAAGCTGCACGATCATCCCAAGAACAGGTCGATCGATTGGCGTTGCCGCCTGGGATCGATGGAGGACGAGCATCTGTGCGTGACGCGTGATGCCGATGTGATCCCGCTCTTGTACCTCGCGGATCTGTTGATCACAGACGCGTCGAGTGTTTCGAGCGAGTATGCGCTTCTGGATCGGCCGATGGTGTTTCTTGACGTGCCGAAGTTGCTGGCCAAGGCGCGCCGGGGCGTGGGCTCGATGCTGGATCTTGAAACCTGGGGTCGTCGCTGCGGGGATCTGGTGACGGATCCGGCGGAGATTGTGACGACCGTCTCGGAGGCGCTCGAAAAGCCGCAGCGGCACGCGTCGATCAGGCGGGCCATGGCTGAGGATCTGTTCTTCAACCGCGGGTGTGCGACCGAGTCGGCGTTGCGCTGGCTCAATGAGCATCGGGTTCAACTCCGCCCGGCCGCACACGCGGCGCACGCAGTCGGCGACACCCGGTCTCGGGCGCTCGACGCGAGCGCAGTGCCAACCTGAGACGAATCCGGATGGGGAAAGGCTCGGCACGCAGGTGAACGCCCGGGCGTGGCCGATGCCGACCCTGGTCCCGCTGCACGCGCGGGGCGACAGATCACCTCAGCCACGCCGAAAAATCGCTGCTCATGGCAGATCTGACGGTGCGCCGAGTGCCGGGCACCAACGCGATTCCAGCCGCTCAGATATTGGCGCTGACTGTGGTGGAGAATCCCGCAGTCGGGTGCGAAAACGACCGATAGCCAAGTGATCGTGTTTAGTCGAGGTGCGCCATGCGGGTTGTGCGCAGGACATTTCTTGGATATTGGTGGCGGGTGCTTCGGGCACACCTGAGCGTACCAACGCTGCTGGCCACGTATGATGAGCACAAGGTTGTCCCCATTATTGGTGCGGTCACCGGCGGCATCGCGATCCTGGTCATTTCCGTAGCTGCGTGGCTGAGCGGTGCTCCACTGATCTTCCCGTCACTGGCCTCCTCCGCATTCGTGCTGTTCACGCGCCCGTTTGCGGTCGCCTCGTCTCCGCGATCCATGATCCTTGGGCACGGCATCGGGATCGCGTGCGGGTTTTTCTCGTGGTGGTTGGTGTCACTCTTCGTCAGCAACTCCGTGTCGCCCGACAACCAGAACCTGGCGCTCTGGATCAGTGCGGACCTCGGCTTCGCACTCACCTGCATACTGCTTATCAGATTCTCGTGCCCGCATCCTCCCGCGTGCGCGACGGCTCTGGTTGTCGCGGTCGGCGCGATGACGGAATGGGACGAGCTGCTCGTTCTCATGGCGGCGGTAATCTGCCTGGCGATTCAGGGTGCGGTGATTCATCGGCTGCTCGGCGTTCATGCGCCCCTGTGGAGGACAGATCCTCGCCACGAATACTCTGAATGATACGTGTCCGTTTGATGCGCAAAGCAGAACTGCGGAGGCGCATCGCTCATCGGTCAACGGCGCCGCGGCGACAACGGGCTGCTTCGCGGTCGGTTGTTCCGGTTTACGCGCGGATCGAGTCGATCGCGTGGCGGACCGCTTCGATGGGCGGGTCGCTGAAGACGCGTGCGCGGCCGGGGCCGATGGGCAGGACCAGCCGAAGTGTGTTGCCCGAGACTTTTTTGTCGTGGAGCATGGCGTCCACGATCCGCCCGGTCTCGGACAGGTTGCGTATCCGCGTGGGCAGGCCGACGGAGGCGAGCGTCTCCAGGGCCTGAGATTCGACGGAGGAGTCACAGTGCCCAAGTGCCGTCGCGCAGTGCGCCGCGGCCGCCAGCCCCAGGGACACCGCCTCGCCGTGGTGCAGCGGGGCGTGGGCGGCATCGCCGTCGGGCGTGAGGTGATGGATCGGCTCGATGGCATGTGCGAAGGTGTGGCCGAGGTTGAGGAGCATGCGCCCGCCGGCCGGGTCGGTCTCGCGCGTGTCGCGACCGACGATGGTTGCCTTGAGCGCGATGTTGCGCGCAATGAGTTCGATCAGCGTCGCGGCGTCGCGCGCTATGGCCGCGTCCAGCGCGCTGGCGGTCCACGGGCCGAGCTGATCGTCACCCGCCTCGGAGGCGATCATGCCGTGCTTGATGCACTCGGCGAGGCCGCAGCGAAAGTGTCTGTCGCTGAGCGTTGAGAGCATGGCGATGTCGGCGACGACGAGGATGGGCTGGTGGAAGGCGCCGACGAAGTTTTTGCGAAGCTCGGGCGCGCCGTCCGCGCCCGGCACGGCGAGGTTGACGGCCGTTTTGCCGCCCACCGAAGCGTCCACCATCGCCAGCAGCGTGGTTGGGCATTGAACGATCGGCACGCCGCGGCGGTAGCAGGCTGCGGCGAATCCCGCGGTGTCGCCCACGATGCCGCCGCCCAACGCCACGACCGGGTCGCTCCGCTCGTGCCGCGTGCGTGCCATCGCGGCGAGGATGGCTTCGAGCGTCTCGATGCTCTTGTCGCGTTCGCTGGGGCGTACGACGTGGACGTGCACGCTCGCGCCGAGCGCGGCGAACGAGTCGATCACCGCCGCGCGCGCGGATTCCGGCACTCCCGCGTCCGCGACGATGAAAACGTGAGCCGGTTCATGGCCGAGCGCGTCGGCTGTGGCCGTTGCGATCGAACTGAGCACACCCGCGCCCACCACGACGCGGTAGTCTCCATCGGGCGTTCCTACGTTGACGATGCGCTGGTTCATCGGTGTGTTCAGGCACTGTTGCGCGGCGAGCGCGTCGCGTCGTCTCGCTCCCACGGCACGCGCGGCGCATCGCCCCACAGCATCTCAAGGTCATAGTGCGCCCGCGTGTCGGGCTCGAAGAGGTGGACGACGACATCGACGTAATCGGCCAGCAGCCACGTGGTGGACGTATCGCGGTTGTGCCCGAACGGCTGGACCCCGCGTTCTTCGGCCAGCTCCATGATGTGCTGCAGGACCGAGGTCATCTGCCGGTCCGAGGTGCCCGAGGCGATCACGAGGAAGTCTGTGACCTGGCTGAGGGTGGTGACGTCGAGCACGAGCACATTCTCGCACTTGTCGTCGCGTGCGACGCGAGCGGCTTCGATCGCGAAGGCCCGCCCGCTGGTGTTGCGGCTGCCGGGTCGGTCTTTTCTGGTGGTCGCCGCGGCTGAAACACCGCCGGGGATCTCTGTCGTCATCGCTGGTAGGGTAAGCGCGGCGTGTGGCGGCGGCCAACGGGCCGGTCCGATCGCTGCTACGCTGGGCCGACCCTGGTGAGGACCGCACAGATGACGACCCTGGGACAGATGGCGGCTGCGGGCGTGGCATGGGCGCTGGCGACCCTGGCGTGTGCCTTGGCGGGCGTGGCGGCGCTGGCGTGGAGCAACGCTCGCCGCATCCGCCGGCAGCGAGTCCGCCTCAACCGACTCCTGCGTCGATACGAGCGCGCCGAATCCGATCTCCTCAGCCTGCGAAAGCAGCACGCCGCCCAGGTCGCCTCAAGCCTCGACACACCCAAAGGCACCATCGACTTTCGCTCACAGTTCGGCGAAGACCTCTACCTCTGGGAACTCTTCGACGGAAAACGCACAGGCTTCTATGTCGAAGTGGGGGCGTTTGACGGGCACGACCAGAGCGTCACCTGGGCATTCGAAAAAATCGGCTGGGTCGGCCTCCTCGTCGAAGCCATCCCCGAACGCGCCGACCAGTGCAGTACAAATCGGCCAAAATCCACCGTCGTCCACACCGCACTGGGCCAACCCGACAGTCCCGACTCCATCGAGTTCACCGTCGTGCAAGGCGGCCCCTCAGCCGCAATGCTCAGCTACGACCCCAAACGCTCACGCACAACCGAACACATCGAGATCATCCGCACCCTGGGTGCCAGCACCCGCACCGTCCGTGTGCCGATGCGCACGATGGACAGCGTGCTGGACGAGCTGGCCACCCAAGGCCGCGGGCCGACCGACGGCATCGACTTCGCCGTGATCGATGTCGAGGGCGCCGAGCTGAGCCTGCTCAAGGGCTGGGATCTGGAGCGATGGCGGCCTCGCGTTCTCATCGTCGAGGACAACACCATGGGGCGCGACTCGGCGGTGCTCGAATACCTGCGCTCGCGCGGGTACACCGATGTCATGCCGCTGGGGCTGAACATTGTTTTCGTGCGCACGGACGAGTCGGCGCTGCTGGAACGGGCGCGAACCATGGCTGAAATCGTGCCCTGGCCGAACTTCGGCATGGAGTTCGGCGTCGGAATCGGCGCGGGGCACAAGCTGTGAGCGCGACGATGAGTGTGGTAATTCCGTGTCTAAACCCGTCGCCCGACGAGCTGACCCGTGCTGTGGCCAGCGCGCGACGAACGCCCGGCGTTGCGGAGACAATCGTTGTGGACGACGGGTCCGAGCCGCCGGTATCGCATGATGCGGCGGATGTGCTTGTGCGGCTTGAGGCGAACGCGGGCCCGTCTGCGGCGCGAAACGCGGGCGTGGCGCACGCACGACGCGAGTTCGTCCTCTTCCTCGACTGCGACGACGAGCTGCTCGCGGACGGTGTGACGGCGCTGCGCGATCTCATGGGAAAACTGGGGGCGATCGCCGGCGTCGCCGGACGACAGATCGATGAACGCGGCAGACTCAGCCTCAAGCCGCCGCCCGAAACGTGGTCGGGGCGCGCCTTGGCCGCGCCCGGCGAGGTCTTCCGCCCGATCGAAATGTTCAGCGCCTCCGGGCTGCTCGTGGCACGCCGCGCGTTCGAGCAGGGCGCCCGGTTTGACCATGATCTGTTCATCGGCGAGGACCGCGACTTCATCCGCAGGATCGCAGACCTTGGCCCGATCGCCGTCTCGTCGTCACCGATCGTTCGCATGCACCGCGACGGCGCAAGCCTGACCTCGAGCGCGCACCTGTCTCGGCGCGTCCGCGATCATCTCGTGCTCCTTGATCGCTGGTGCGACGCGGGCTCTGAGGCGAATTTTCGTGAAGCCACGCGCTGGCTCATCAACGCCTGCTCCAAGGCGTCGGTCGCGGATGAGACGTGGCGAACGCTGCTGGCCGCGGCGCGATCGCGCGGGTGGGGCGTTGCGTTCAAGCCCCGCGTCCGCCGCACGCTGCGTGGTCGGGGTGCGCTGAGGATCCGCGCGTGACCGGCCCGACGGAGCCGAGCACGATGGTCATCTGCCTGTTTGCGTTCAATCGTGGCCGAAAGATCCTCCCCACGCTGCACGCGCTGGCCGGGCAGGACCGGGCCGGCGGGCGCATCACGCGGATCCTCGTTGTGGACAACGGCTCGCGCGACGACACGCCGACGATCGTGTCGCGATTCATCGCTGAGCACGCCGACGCACAGATGCAGCTTGTCATCGAGCCGACGCCGGGCAAGTCGGAGGCGATCCGGCGCGCGTTCGCGGAGACCGATGAGTCGGTCGTGGCCATCATCGACGACGATTGCCTGCCGCGTGCGGACTGGGCGTCGTCGCTGCTCGATGCGCTGGATGCGCAGCCGCGGGCCGGGATCGCGGGCGGGCGTGTGCGCGTTGCGTTCGAGACGGGCCCGACGCGCGTTGCGAGACGATACATCACGAGCTTCGGGCCGCAGGATTTCGGGCCTGTGCGATGCCGGGTGAGCGGGGTCGAGGAGTTTCTCGGCGGTGGATCGCAGGCGATCCGTCGGCGGGCCATGCTGGAATCGGGCTGGCTCGATCGCGGCAGGCTGACGTGCCTGCGCCAGGCCGAGCTGTCAGGGGGCGAGGACGTCGAGCTGTGCCACATGGTTCGGCGGGCGGGCTGGGAGCTGTGGTACGAGCCGGGAGCGGTGCTCGAACACGTCATCCCCGCGTCGCGGCAGTCGGTGAGCGAGATCGCGCGGCTTCGCGAGAGCGTGGCCCGCGTCGAGCCGTGGCTGAAATGGACGGCGCACGGCGAGCCGGACGCGCAATGGGTGCGTGGGCATCTGGACAAATCGCGCCGGCGTTATGTCAAGACGCTGCTG
>JADFGU010000100.1 GCA_022567535.1 Planctomycetota bacterium
ATTTCATTCTGACCCGCGCAAAGTACGGCTCCGAGCAGAGCCCAGGGCCGCGCCGAAACGGAATAAAGGCTCAGTGTACCACGCCCGCCAGCGTCACTGCTTGGGAAACCCGTGACAGTCATCAGATTAATCTCCCCTTACACCTGATCACACCCCCAACCGCCGCTCGCAACCGCCCTGTCGATCGTGTGGTCGGGCACTTTGAGCGTCAGCAGCACGCGACGTTGACCGACCCGTCCCGTTTCCTCACGTCTTCTCTACAAATGTAAACTCGATGGACTGCAATGGGGCTCCGTGCAGACGTGTCAGCGGTGGGCGGTCGCGGTCCAGTTCGTGCGTCGGCACCACCCGTGTCGGCATCGAGACGCGGAGCGCATCAACTTCGAATGGGTACGGGTCGAGCACGATGGTTCGCGCGTCGCGCCGTGTCCAGGTGATCGAGCAGCGATCATTCCAACTGCCTCGCGGGACACCCGGTAGTTCGTGCTCGTCGCTGTCGTTGAGGGCGAGGAAAACCGACATGGAGTCCATCAACTGCAGCAGGCGAACGTGGGGTTCAAGGTGCTCTGGCTCGATGGCGCGCGCCATGATCGGGTCGCGCGACAGCCGCTCTTTCAACTCAGCTTGGAGCTGAGTCTGTTCGTCCAGGAATGCTCGTGTCTTCGCCTCGTCGCCCACGAAGCCAGCGGCGACCTCCGGAGCACCGAATATGAAGTGGCGGTAGTGTTCGCCATCGCGGGGCAACAGATCCTCGAACGCGACGGCATACAGCCAGTACGCATGCATGCTGATGAGCAGTGCGCCATAGGGGTGGGGGCCGGCGATACGACGGATGCCGTTCAGCCAGCGATCGAATCCGCCAGTCAGCCATTGCGTGAGTTCTGTCCCCGCGATTGGCTTGGCGGCCTCGCCGACACCCATGGGCAGGCCGTCCTGCTCGCTGATAAGGGGCATAGCCTCGGTTTCCCACCAACCGTTGTCGTGCTCGGCGATGCCGAGGACGACTTCGTCCCGCCAACGGGCGGGGTCGGTCGCGCCGGCGTAGTGGCCGGGCTTTGCAAAGCCATTCCGACCACCCCAATGGGCCGCGAGAAACCCGCTGAGCTGGGCGTGGTGCGGCTGCTGGACGAGCCAGATTTCGTTGTCAACATGCGCTTTGAACATGACGTTCTCCTTTCAAGGTTCAGTAGCCAACCGTGAACTTCTGCCCGGCGTGCTGAGGATGCTCGGCCTCGTCGAGCACAGCGACCGCGAAGTCCTCCATTGAGATGCTCGAGGATCCCTGTTCATCGACGACGAGCGTGTCGCTTCCGATGCGGTAGGAGCCAGTCCTTGTCCCCGGTGTGAGCATTGCGGGCGGGCAGATGTAGGAACCGCGTGACTCGAGGTGGTCGACGCACCAATCGTGTTGTTGTTGACACGCGATGGCGATGAGCACGGAGGACTCGGGCAGGAAGCCAGGGGCTGTGAGTACCGTGTGCTCTGGCGTTTCGGGCATCCGAAGTGGGGCGGCTCCACCGACGACGATGAAGCGCTTGTCCGCAGCCCGCGCAGCTTCGACGACTGCAACGGTCAATGGGACGAGCTTTGGCTCCTCGCCGTCTGGTGGGCGAAGGGCCGAGATGACGAGGTCGTGCTCGGCGATGACCTCCATAAGGTCACTGGCGGACTCGACATCGCGAACGAGTGTGGCGACCGACAGGTGGTGCCTGCCGGGGCTCGGCTCTCGACGGGACACCGCGGTGACCCGGTGACCTCGGCTGGCGGCTTCGGCGACCACCCGGCTGCCGACCTCTCCTGAGGCTCCGAAAACGATGACTTTCATGGTTCTTGGCTTGTTGTCTGGCATTGGCGGGCTCCTTTCAGTTATCTTGAAGTCAAGATATCTGACCAATATCTCGAAGTCAAGAAATATTTCTTGAAGTCAAGATAAATCGGAGATATATTTGTCCCATGAGCCATGTCGACACTATTTTGAAGCAGTGGCGAAGGGAGCGGCCCGACCTCGATGTCGGCCCAATGGGCCTGACTGGCCGTCTGAAGCGGATTGGGCGTCACCTCGAACGTGAGATGGAGAAGGTCTTCGCCGCGCATGACCTCAACCTGCCCAGCTTTGACGTGCTCGCCACCTTGCGTCGGTCCGGAGCGCCCTATCGCCTCTCGCCGGGCGACTTGATGGCGAACACGATGGTGACGTCGGGCACGATGACAAACCGGGTGGATCAGCTTGTTCGAGCTGGACATGTCGAGCGGATCAAGAACCCGAACGACGGCCGAAGCGTTCTGATTGCGCTAACCGATCGCGGCCTGAAGGTCATCGACGCCGCTGTCACGGACCATGTCGCCAACCTAGCCCGCCTCACGGGCGGCTTGACCGAGAGCGAGGCAAGGCGTCTGGACCGGCTGCTGGATCGCTACCTTGCGGCGCTGGAGTCAGCGGAAGATGCGGCCTGCTAACCTGCCATGCTCTCCCCGGCACACCACCAACGCCCTCACCTGATAATCTGCGGTCTCTGAACTTGCCGGCGAACGCGCCGGTCTCGTCTCGCTGTTTGAACCCCAAAACAGCGTCCCGAAGAGGGTTGCGCTCCCACTATTGCGACCTAGAGATGACCTCCACGCAAGTCGAGGTTTTTCTTTGGGTTGCGCGCCGGGAACCTGGCGGATGCGGTGCGTCACACGCCCGGCGTGAGCCCTGTTATTTTTCCTACAGCGCGGGCATATAACGGGGAGGTCGTAGGATCGAAACGCTCACGGACACCCACCCACAAACGCATTCTGGAAGCACAGGTAATCGAAAATGTCGCAGACGAAAGCGCCGGTGCTCGTGTCGCAGTCGCAGATCTTTGGTTCACCCAGACGGAAGCCCTCGAGGAAGCAGAGAAAGTCCATGATGTCGAGCACGCCCGATTGATCGCAATCCGCGTAGCAGTCGCAGCCGTACTCCCGCACTGTCATAATCGGCTCTGAACGAAGTCTGACGAGGATCACGGTCCTCTGGCGCGCTATGTCATACGCGGCCTTGCTCTCTTCCACCAGGGAGATCCCCGCTGACGGGCCGGCCGACCAGGTGGCCCCATCCCATATCCACATCTCGGCCCCAAAGACTGCAACGATCGCCCCCAATCTCTCGTCAAAGATCATCGAACTTCGGCCGCGGCTCACGGTTGAACGCTGCGTCCAGGTCTGGCCGTCGTACTCCCACGTGCCAAATATCCCCCAACCGGCACTCCCCGAGAGGACAGTCACGTTCCGCAGCCTGTCGAAAGCCATGGAGTGGTTCTGCGCGAAGCGAACACCAAGTGGAAGCCAATCCCGCTGCGTCCACGATGTCCCGTCCCATTCCCAGACCTCGCCCGCAGCGAATCCCGGTCCGATCCCGCCCACCAGCACGGTCACGCCGCGCGCTTCGTCGTACGACATCGCGGCGAACTTCCGCTCCGACGGGCCTGCATTGGAGACCATCGTCCAGCTTAGGCCGTCCCACTCCCATGTCTCTCCGTTCTTCACGCCGCTGGCGTCCTCGCCGCCGAAGAGCGTCGTCACGTGCCGCGCGCTATCGTACGCGAGTACGTGCCCGGTGCGCGCCGATGGACCGCCGATCGATCTCAACTCCCACCCCGCACCGTCCCACTCCCACGATTCTGTCTGAGGCTTGTTGTAATAATTTCCGACGAGCAGGGATACTTCGCGGTGGGCGTCGTACACCATGGCCGGAGCGCTCATGAGCGGCGGCCTCGCTCTGAGCGGATACGACCATGCGGCGCCATCCCACTCGCCTGTGCGCCAGGGGTTTAGCGACTCCCAGAGCACCGTCACACCCCGTCGGCTGTCATACGCGAAGGCGAAGGTGGCAGATCCCCCACGGCCTCCCCATGCCGCTCGCTGCGTCCAGCTCGTGCCGTCATACTCCCACAGATTCCTCCCGACACTCACGACAATCACACCACGGGCACTGTCGTACGCCATCTCCTGGTACAGACCAGCTACACCGCCCACGCCGCGATTCGTCCATGCCAACCCGTCCCACTCCCATGTTTCACCGTTTCCGCTGATACGCGAGCGCCCGTGGAGGACGAGCACGCTCCGGCTCGCGTCGTACGCCATCTCCACCCCATCTCTCAACGAAGGCCCTGTCTGCGCAACTCGTGTCCAGGTGTTCCCATCCCATTCCCATGTGTCGTCCAGTGCCGCCCGCGGCGTTGGGCCTCCAAAGCCACCATACACGACGGTCACACCACGCGCCGAGTCGTAGGCCATCGCGTGAAACCGTCGCACCGGAGGCTCTGTGACGGCGCGCTGATGCCAGCGCTGGCCATCCCACTCCCACGTATCCGCAAAGTATTCAGTATCGGCTGTTCCCCCAAAGAGAACGACCACCTCTCGGGCGCTGTCATAGACCATCTTGTGGCTCGCCCTGGGTGAGGGCCCGACGACCGACCGGTGCACCCAGTCCAGCCCATCCCACACCCACGTCTCACCGCTCATCCCTCCCTGCCTATACAGGCCGCCGAACAGAACGCAAACCTCCCGCGCGCTGTCGTACGCCATCGACTCTCCGATCCGAGCGGACGGGTGCGGAAACGGGTCCGTCCATCGACAGTTTTGTGCTATTGCCGATCCGACGGCGCCCAGTACGACCATGCCCAACGCAAAGAATCGAATGATTGAACCCATCATGATATCGCCTTTCGCTTGATCCAGTGCAGCACCAACCGCGCACCAGGGCCGCGTAAACCCCCTGATCCACCCGCACCACACATCCGTGCTACAGGCAAGGCGAGAGGATGATGCAAGATTCTGAGATTTCTCTCGACCCTGGTCCGTCCTTGCCAACTGAGCCTCGCTCTGGATACCCGACGAATTCGACGCAACTCAGGGGGCCAGCAGTTTGTTGCACCGCTCACAAACCAAACGGCATCTGATTCGGCTGGATTCGACACGGCACCACAGAACGCTGTCCCGCTGAATCTTCACGGATCTGAAGGGCGGGCGATCGATCGCGAACGGCTGGAAGCCAACATGACGACCGAAACCACCAGCCCCAGCGCGCCGATCGGCCAGTACATCCCGCCCGGACCGCCGGCCGCGACGGCGTCGATGGCGAGTCCCAGTGCCGGGGCGATCACCATCGTGCTCGCGCGCCTGCCCTGGCTCTCGATCGAGAGCAGCGACGCCCCGTGCGTCTCCGGGCCGTGCCGATCAAAGCGGCTGATCAGGATCGGGCGCCAGAGATTGTGCGCGACGTGCAGCAGGACGAACCCGACGATCAGCCCCGCGTAGACGCCGAAGAAGCCGGCCAGGGCCAGACCCGCGTACAGCACGGCCACGATCACCCAGAGGTATCGCGCCGCCGGCTCCTCGCCGTGGGCCGCGTCGCAGGCCCGGTGCGCGTGGCGGCTGGCGGCGCCGGCCAGCAGGTGGAGCACGAAATACACCGGCCCCACCAGCAGCGCCGTCCGGCGCGTGTCCGACCAGTCGGAGGCGAGCATGAACATCGCCGCCGCGCTCACCGCCGCCATCGCGAGCACCGGCTGCAGGTAGTCCTTCACGGCATCGAACACGCCGTCGAACCCCATCGATTCCAGGACCAGCCGTCGCATTCGCCGCTCGTGGACCGCGACCTTGATGGAATCGACCATGTGCGTGAACGCCGCACCGAGCGATGGCGGCTTCTCCGCCCGCGCGTCGAGTTCCTTCGGATAGCCCAGGAAGTTGATGATCGCCAGGCTGTACGGGACGATCGCGATGAAGAAGATGGCCGTGTAGCGATCGCTCACCAGCACGATGCCCGCGGCGATGAGGACGGAGACGGCCGAGCCGATCTTGCTCCATGACCGCGTGTAGCCGTAGACCCTGACGCGTTCGTCGCTGCGATCATGCAGGCGCAGCCAGGCGAAGATCATCGCCTTGTGAGTGCCGGTGCGGAACGAGTCGCCGACCCCGAACAGGAACATGCCCGCGAACAGCAGCCCGATGTGATCGGCCAGCCCGAGCACGAGAAAGCTGATGATGTAGGAGATGAAGGCGCCGATCATCACCAGCCGGCGGCCGTAGATATCGGCGATCGCCCCCGAGGGGACTTCGAGGAGGTTGACCGCGAGCTCGCGCACCGCCACCAGCAGGCCGATCTCGAAGAAGTTCAATCCCTTGTCAAGGAAGGCCAGGACCAGGAACGCCTCGAAATAGCGTTGATTCTTCAGGAAGCCGTAGAGGCTGAATCTGAAGATCATGGGGATCACGGGCGGAGCTCCAGCGCGGGATTGGTAGTGACGTCAGGCCACGTGCGAGCGAGGCGCGAACGGCGACAGGGTCCAAGGCCAAACCTCTCTCGATCCACGTCGCGGCGGGCCTGTCCGTTCATGCTATCAGCGCGAGCGATCATGTGCGGCGGATGGCACTTCCCACGCTGATGCACCGATCGACCGTGCAGGGCGCATATACTCGGCTTATGCCGCCGTACCGCCCCGTGAGCAGGACATTCGCACTCTGCGGGTTCCATCTCCTTCCAGCGAGCCCGCCCGGATTCGCACGCCACTTGCTGGAACTTAGATCCGCAGCCATGGCGGCATTGGCCTGTCTTCCAATTGAGCCGGACAAGTGAGAACGCGATTCGAGCAGTGGCGGTTGAGCTACAGCACGTGGCGCGACAACATCGATCCCGTGCTGAGTGTCATTTATCAGGCCCGGTTTGCGATGCTGATGTCGGTTGTGCTCAGCCTGTTGCTCACGCTCCCGCCGCAGGCGATCGATGCAGTGCGCGTGCTCGCCGAAGATGGGCGGTGGTGGCCTGTCGCGGTGTTCTGGATCGGGGCGACGCTGGTGTGCGCCTACCTCTGGGGCAGTGCTCGGGCGGTCCGCGTTCTGCTTCGGTCCCACGCGGGCGAGCTCGCGAGGATCTCTCCACGCGTGTCCGAGCACATCGCCAGGGGGTTTGGCGTGCTGCCCCTGGTGGCTATCGCGGTGGCCTGCGGGCAGGCCATTCGGATCACGGGCGCCGGAGAAGCGCCACTGCTGCTCTGGGTGTTTGTCGGCCTCGGATTTGCCGGGGCAATCGCGCTGCACTTCCTGTTCGGCCTGCAGGAACGATGGCTCGGAAGGCACGAGTCAGAGACCGGCGTCCTGCGGCGCGTGGTGCGGACCGGCTGCGTGATCGCGATGGCGGCGTCGGTGCTCTTGTCACTGGTTTTCGCGATCGACCGGGGTGCTTCGAGCAGAGCCTTCGGCCCGTTCTACAGCATCTTCATGTCGGCGATGGGATGGACGGTAGCGGGCAGCGTACTGGTGTACTGGGGATCTCGCTGGCGGCTTCCGCTGCTGTTGTTCGCCGTGGGCCTGGCGCTGGCGTGGAGCGCTCTGGACTGGAACGACAACCACGCCCTGCGTCGGCTGCCAACGCCATCAGCGACCGAGTCGAGGACACTTCCCGACATCAGCACGACCTTCGAGCGCTGGCTTGACGCCCGCGCCGATAAGAACGAGTACGCGGTTTACCCGGTCTTCGTTGTCTCGGCGGAGGGGGGAGGGCTGTACGCTGCGTACTACTCGGCGATGGTGCTCGCCGCGCTCCAGGACGAAGAGCCTGCCCTGCCAGGAGCCGCTAACCTCGGGGTCGTCGGACCCTTCGGGGCGAAGTTTTTGAGCGAGATTGAAGTCTTCAGCAGCTTCCCATTTGCGTCCTAAATGCCACAGTGAAACACCACGGTGATGCAGGACTTCAAAGTGGCCGGGATCGAGCTCAATGGTGTGGCTGAAGCAGGTCAGGGCCTCATCGTATCGCTCCACGCTCAGGAGGGAGATGCCCCGCCGGTAAAATATGTCGGGGTCATCGGGGCCCGGCTGCAAGCTTTGGCTGTGGTCGGCCACTGCCGGTTTGTGTCGCCCCAGGTCGCCTACGGTGTCAGCCGGGACGTCCAGGGTAATAGGGTGGTCGGGCTGGATCTTCGCCTGCTCGGGTGGAACGCGATGGTACAGACCAGTTCTAGGCCGCTTGGCCGGGGAGCTGGTCTTCAACGCCTCTTCGACGTCCATCGTCGCAATGCCCACGCCGCTAACCATCGCGGTGAACATTCCCAGGATGCTGAATCCCAATATCCCAACCCCGGCCCAGAGGACGATGAAGATACCAGCGCCGAAGCCCACACCTAAGCCTATAACGGTCGTGAGCAGACCGAAGACGGCCCCTCGGACAGATAGTGCAAAAAGGTTCCTACCGAAGGATTCGGCTCTACGCCTACGTTGGTACTCCATTCGATCCTCCGTCCGTTGC
>JADFGU010000101.1 GCA_022567535.1 Planctomycetota bacterium
CATCCTCAACGGCACCGACGGGCAGAGCGACTCGCGCTTCCCCCGCACCGGCCGATTCCAGGTCCGCTTCCAAACGCCCCTGCCCGCCGTCGCTCCCGGGCAGGCCATCGTTTTGTACGGCTCGCCCGACGCTGGCGATGATCCCAATCTCGTCCTCGGTGGCGGCTGGATCGAGTCCGCCCGGCGCGAATAGCGCATCCTCAAGATCAAATGTCGCGCCGAGGTGCGTACAGGACGCCGAGTCTGAGTCCGCGAAGGCTCGGATATTCTTGAAGACGCACGTTATCCGAGCCTTCGCCCGCAGCGGGCTCAGACTCGGCGTCTGGGGCACAGGCGAAGCGGGGGCACGCAATCGGGGTCGTGGGGGTGCTTTCAACCCAAACACAATGCAAATGAACTTTCGGGAGATATCGTGCGAGATCGCCGCGAAAGGCCTTGCATTTCGCCGTCCTTTGCGGTACGGTGGACCTATTGGATCCCCGGTCTCCCGCGCGGGCCTCACCTTGGTGAGCACAACGCGCAGGACGCGACTCGCAGGCGCGGCTCGCCCGGCAGCACGATCGGGCTGCCTGCCTGCTCAGGCGCCGCTTGGCGCTCTCCCCAAACTGGTCGCGACGACCCCCCGCACTCTGCGGGGCGGGGGATCCAATAGAGAGACACTAACACGTGCCGCGATCGGGGCGCTCGCCGTCAATTGGCGCCGCGAGCCCCGCGCACCTTCTTCATGATGAACAGGTACCCGAAGCCGCGCATGAAGAAGTTCTCCGTCTCGGCCGCCCTGTGCCAGTTGCCGCGTTTCAGTTTCGCGTTCTGGCGCACGACGCAGACGATGTCCACGGGCTCGAACCGCTCGCGCAGCATCGAGAACAGCTCGAATCCGATCGGCATGAACTCACCGCCCATCGCGCTAGCGCGACCTTTCTTGCGCCACGAGTCGCTCACGTACAGCCCCATGTACCGACGATCCTTCAGCACGCGATCGATCTCACCGATCACGCGGGCCATCGCCTGGTAGTACGCACGCCCACCGTCCGCGCCGCCGGCGTCCAGCTTTCCGATGCACGCCGGGTCGTCCGAGTATGTGACGTGTGTCGAGTATGGCGGATCGACGAACACGAAATCCGCGACCGAATTCTCCAGCGGCAGCTCGCGCGCGTCCGCGCGAAAGATGTCGTCTCGCACCGGCGCCAGGTCGTACCCCACCGCGCGCCGACCCAGATCACGCGCCACGTCCAGCGTCGTGCCGCTCCCGCACATCGGATCGACGACAAGGTCGTTCCTGCGCGTGTACCGCATCAGGAGTTGCCAGACGACCCAGCTGGGCGTCGCCCCGGTGTAGTGCTTGTCGCCCTGTGTGGCCGGTCGGCGCTCCGCGCCGACGTTCTGCCCCGTCTGCGTCACCGTGCCATCCTCGACCCAGCTCAGGTAGTGCTGGCTCGGATACTCCCACAGAGTGGTTGTGAACAGGCGCAGAGGCGGCTTTCGATTCGGCTGGTCGCCCTCCCGTTCGAGCCGACCCATGCCGGGCCGATCCCGCTTCGTGCGGCCGACGCTCACGTCAGCGCCTCGAGCACCCGCGCTTTGACCTCATCGACGGTGCCCTGCGCCCGCGCGCCGGCGGCCCGCGCGTGGCCACCCCCGCCCAGCCGCTGCGCCACTTCGTTCACATCCACCGAATCATCGTCCAGCGCCTTACTGCGCATGCTGATCCGGGTCAGGGGCTCCTGGCCGTTCTTCTTCGGCGTCTCGAACAGCACGACGCCGACACGAACGCTCGCCACCGCCAGCGCGAGGTCGGCGAAGCCTCCGGCGTCGCCTGGGGCGGCCTTGGCCTCACGCATGTCCGACTGGCGGATCGTCATGATCGCCACTCGGTCCTGGTCGTAGAGTTCGAGCGAGTTCAGCGCCGCCGCCATCAGCCGAAGCCGCGCCGGCCGCTCACAAAGCTCCACGGTTCGGTACACCTTGGGTTGATCGATGCCCGCGTCGAGCAGCGCCGCCGCCAGCCGCATCGACGCCGGCGTCACGTTCGAGTATCGGAACCAGCCCGTGTCGGTTGCCAGCCCGAGGTACAACGGCTCGGCGATGTCCACCGGCAGGTGCTCGGGCCCGTCCACACCGAGCAGCTCGACGCACAGCGGCGTCACGAGTTCGCACACCGCCGACGCGTGTGTCTGGACGATGCGGCGCGACGCGACATCCGCGTCACCGCGAAGATGGTGGTCGATCACAATTGTCTGTTCTGCCCGCCCCTCAAGCCACGCCCGCACCTCGAAGAGCTGCTCCCACGCGCCGGTGTCGAGCACGAGGACGGCGTCGGCGTCCCTGGGCGGGTGACGACCCTCGGCCCCAAGCTCCACCGTCGTGTCTGCGATGGCGAGCGTGCCCCAGTGCGGCAACGCGCCGAAGTACCACGGCGTTGCCTCGACGCCCACCCGCCCGAGCGTCCGAGCCAGTGCCAAGGTCGAACCCAGCGCATCGCCGTCCGCCTTCGAGTGCGTCAGCACCACGACCCTCTTCGCGGCGCGCAGGAACGAGGCTGCCTCCGCGATGGTCGTGTTCGATGCCCAGGATTCCGCTCCGGCAGCGCTCAACGCGAAGCTCCTTCCATGGCCCATCCTGCGATTGCCTCGCGTCCGCCGCACGATTCGACTATCCGCGCGGCGCGCTCGCAGTCCCGCCCGATCTGCGACACCAGCTCCGCCACCGAGCCGAACTTCGTCTGATCGCGCACCCAGCCCATGAGCCGCACTCGAACCACCCATCCGTATTCGTCGAGCCCTTCGATCCGCCCGTCCGGCGTCTGCGGCGCGTCCAGCAGATGCGCTTCCAGCGTCCGTTCACCCCCGCCGAACATCGGCTTGGTCCCGACGCTCACCGCCGCCACGTAGACGCTCCCATCCTCCAGCTCGGCTTCGCCGGCGTACACGCCATCGGCCGGCAGGAGCAGCCCCGTCTCGATGTTCGCGGTCGGAAAGCCCAATTCGCGCCCGCGGCGATCCCCCCGCACAACGACGCCGCTCAGTTCGTACCACCGACCGAGCATCACCGCTGCATCCCGCACGCGGCCATGCGCTATCAGCCATCGCGTTGCTGTGCTTGACGCCCGCACAATCGTCTGGTCCGTCAGCGCCACCTCCACGGGTTCGACGATGTGCACGTCGAACCCGAACCGCTGGCCCAGCGCTTGAAGCGTCGCACTATCTCCCGCGCGCCCGCGACCGAATCGGAAATCGTCGCCCTCGACCACGGCGGTTGGGGGCGACCGCTCCATCAGCCAGCGGATGAACGCCTCCGGATCGTTGTCCAGTAGCGCCCGGGTCGGCTCCAGCCGCAGCACCTCGTCCGCACCGAGTTCGCACAGCAGCTCCGCGCGTCGCTCGAAGCTCGTGAGCCGCGCCGGTTCGCGGCCCGGCCGGAGCACGCTTGCCGGGTGAGGGTCGAACGCCATCGCCACCACCCGCCCGCCTTCCACGGCGTCCGCCTCGGACCGGGCGCGAGCCAGCAGCGCCGCATGACCAACATGCACGCCGTCGAAGTTTCCGATGGTCACGATTCGGGCGGCCATAGGCGTCAACACTAGCCGCTCCACCTGTTCTCAGCCAGCGTGTCGGCGTTCCCCGCCCCCCCGGCGCGCTTCGTATACTTTCGTCCTTTCCTCCCCGCACGCCCGCACGCAACAGCCGAGCGAGTAGACATGGCCCTGTTCACACGAAAGACGCGCAAGCCCGCCCATGGCGATTCGCCCCGCGCGGTTGCAGCGGCCGACCTCGACCTCGAAGCGCGGATCTTCGAGATCGGCGCCGACATGCTCGAGCGGGCGCGCTCCCACAAGGCCGGGCTGCTGTCCGCGAAGTTCTACTCCGACAGGCTCATGAACTGGTCCATGAAGGACCACGAGTTCAAGGTGCAGCTCTTCCGTTTCGTGGACACGTTTCCGATGCTGCGCGACGCCGCCGCCGTGCACGACCACCTCGTCGACTATCTCACGCAGCCGGGCGTCAAGCTCCCCGCGGGGATGGACTTCGGGCTCCGAGCCTCGGGCATCGCCAAGGGTCTGGCCACGAAGACCATATCGAGCCAGATCACCGCCATGGCCGAGAAGTTCATCGCCGGCACCGACGCTGCGAGCGCGCTGCCGGGCCTCAAAGAACTCTGGGACGACGGCATCGCGTTCTCGGTCGATCTGCTGGGCGAGGCGTGCGTTTCCGACGCTGAGGCCGACATCTATCGCGACAAGTATCTCGACCTCGTCAACAACCTGCCCGAATCGGTCTCGGTCTGGAAGGGCAACGAGCGTCTCGAGTCCGACCACATGGGCTCGCTCCCGCGCACGAATATCTCGGTCAAAGTCACCTCGCTCTCGGCTCGTTGCGACGCCATCGATACCGACGGCGCCATCACCGACGTCATGTCGCGCCTCGTACCCGTTCTTGAAGCCGCACGCGACCGCGGCGTCTTCGTCAACTTCGACATCGAGTCGTTCGAGCACAAAGACCTCACCCTCGAACTCTTCATGCGCTGCTGCGAGAGCGTTGACTTTCATGCCGGCCTGGCCTTGCAGGCTTATCTCAAGTCGGGCGTGGACGACGCGACGCTCATCTGCGACTGGGCGAAAGCCACCGGCCGCATCGTCACCGTCCGACTCGTCAAGGGCGCTTACTGGGACTACGAGACGATCCACGCCGAGCAGCAGGGTTGGCCCTGCCCGGTCTGGAACGAGAAGTGGCAAACCGATGCGTGCTTCGAGGACATGACCCGCGTTCTCCTCAATGCCGGTAGGTCGGATCTCCGAGCCGACATCTCTCCTGGTGGGTCAGCTCTCCGAGCTGATGCAGGTAGGTCAGCTCTCCGAGCTGACGTCTCTCCGGATAGCACAGCTCTCCGAGCCGACAGTCCGGATTCCCTCACCCGCTTACCCCCGAACCATGGCGCCGTGAAACTCGCCGTCGGCTCACACAACGCGCGCTCCATCGCCTGCGCGCTGGCCGAACTGGAAAAGCGAGGCCTCCCGCGCACCGCCATCGAGATCCAGATGCTGCACGGCATGGCCGACCAGCTCAAGCACGCCGCGGTCGAGATGGGCCTGCGCGTCCGCGAGTATGTTCCCGTCGGCGAGATGATCCCGGGGATGGCCTACCTCGTGCGCCGCCTGCTCGAGAACACGTCCAACGAGTCGTGGCTGCTCGCGGGTTTCATGGCCAACGCAGACCCGCGCACGCTTCTTGAGAATCCGCGCACGCTCAACAACCATCCGCGCCAGCCGATCAAGCGCGACTTGGTCGAGGACGCGCCGGCCCGGCACACGCTCTCGCCGGCGATCGAAGGGCTCGCCGATTCCAGACCGTTCTTTAACGAGCCCACGCGCGACTTCTCGCAGCGTAGCCGGCGCGAGGCCTTTGCCGACGCCATCGCCTCGGCCACAGTCCCGCAAGGCGAGACATTGCTCGACGCCGATCAGGCCCGCGCCATGCTCGACACAGCCCACACCGCCTTTCCGACCTGGCGCGACACACCGCAATCGGCGCGCTCCGGGGCGCTCGTCAAGGCCGCCGCGATCATGCGCACCCGCCGCGACGAGCTCTGCGGCGTCATGATCAAGGAAGCCGGGAAGGCCTGGCGTGAGGCCGACGCGGACATCTGCGAGGCCATCGACTTCTGCGAGTATTACGCACGCATGGCGTCCAGGATGTTCGACCGCCAGCGCCTGGGCCGATTTATCGGCGAGCTCGACGAGACCTGGTACCAGCCCAGGGGCGTCGCCGTGGTCATCAGCCCGTGGAACTTTCCCGCCGCGATCTTTACGGGCATGACCACCGCCGCGCTCGTCACGGGCAATTGCGCGATCGTCAAGCCGGCGCGTCCCACCGTCGGCATCGCGCGGCTCATCACCGAGATCCTGTGGGACGCCGGCTTCCCGCGCGATGTGCTTCACTTCTGCCACGCCCCGGGCTCGACGGTCGGCTCGGTCCTCGTCCGCGACCCGCGCGTGGCCATGATCGCGTTCACGGGCTCCAAGGAGGTCGGCCTCGACATCATCGAGGGCGCCGCGCAGACCGCGCCCGGCCAGCAGCACGTCAAGAAGATCATCGCCGAGATGGGAGGCAAGAACGCCGTCATCGTCGACACCTCCGCTGACTTGGACGAAGCGGTCCTGGGCATTCGCTACTCGGCGTTCGGCTACCAGGGCCAGAAGTGCTCGGCGTGCTCGCGCTGCATCGTGGTGGACCCGCACGGGCCCGACGGCCCGGCCAGCACGACCTTTATCACGCGCTTCGTCAACGCCACCAACTCGCTCATCATCGGCGACCCCATGCACCCCGGCACGGACGTCGGCCCGATCATCAACGCCGCCGCCGCCGACACCATCCGTGACTACATCCAGAAGGGCAAGGACGAGGGCTGCCGGCTTGAACTCGAAATGGACCTGCCGACCAATGACCCCTTCGTCGCTTCGTCGCTCGACCGCTTCGTCGCTCCCACCATCTTCTCACGCGTCAGCATGGACCACATCATCGGCCGCGAGGAGATCTTCGGCCCGGTCGTCTCCGTCATGCACGCACGCTCGTTCGACGAGGCGCTCGACATCGCCAACGCCAGCGAGTACAAGCTCACCGGCGGCGTCTTCACGCGCAAGCCCTCGCACATCGAGAAGGCCAAGCGCGACTTCCGCGTCGGCAACCTCTACATCAACCGCGGCTGCACCGGCGCCCTGGTCGCCCGTCAGCCCTTCGGCGGGGCCGGCATGTCGGGCGTGGGCACCAAGGCCGGCGGCGCCGACTACCTGCTCCACTTCACCGACCCGCGCGCCAGCAGCGAGAACACCATGCGCCGCGGCTTCGCGCCGGAGTTGTAAGGGGAAGGCAATAGGGATTAGGCAATAGGCAATGGGGATTAGGAAAGGCGTCAAAAACAAGGGAAAAAGAGGCCCAAGCGCCAACGCGGGCTCTGCCGGTACGTCGGATCTCCGAGCCGACGGTTGAACCACCGCGCAAGAAAAACCCCGCCGATAACAGTGCCCATTTCTTTGTCACTCAGTCACTCAGCCACTCCGTCTCTCCATCTCTCCGCCACTTCGTCTCTTCGTCTCTCAGTCTCTCCGTCTCTTCCTCTTCTCCGTCTCTCCCCCTTCGTCACTCCGTCTGTCAGTTCCCCTCACGGACACCCGCCCACAAACGCGTTCTGGAAGCAGAGGAAGTCGAAGATGTCACAGACCAGCGGGCGCGTGGTTGTGTCGCAGTCGCAGGCGTATGAATCGCCGTTGACGAAGCTGTTCTGGAAGCAGAGGAAGTCGAAGATGTCCAGTGTGCCGGACTGGTCACAGTCGGCGTAGCAGGAGTCGATCTCGTAGCGGGCCAGGAAGACGTCGCTGCGGCCCGCGTGCGGCCCACCCATGCTGTCGGTTGTGTCTCCAGCGACCATCACGCCCCCCGCGCCGTCGGGTGCCAAAGCCCAGGCACGATCGGGTCTGCTCGTGCCGAACCGGCGGAGCCAGAGCTGATTGCCGTCGCTGTCATAGCGGGTCAGGAAGGCGTCAAAGTGACCCGCGTTCCCCACACGCCCGTGCTGACGTAGATCCGTCCTGTGACGATCACGCCCCCCGCGCCATCGGGCGTTAGGCCCGTGGCTTCGTCCCAACCCCTGGTACCGAACTGGCGGATCCAGAGTTCGTTGCCCGCGCTGTCGTAGCGGGCCAGGAAAACGTCAGCGCTGTCGCCCGCGTTCGGCCCGCCCAGGCCGCCATCTGTCCACCCCGCGACCATCACGCCTCCCGCGCCGTCGGGCGCAAGGGCGCGGGCCACGTCGGTGGAACTCGATCCGAACTGGCTGATCCAGAGCTGGTTGCCCGCGCTGTCGTAACGTGCCAGAAAGACGTCCCAAAAGCCTGCGCTTGGCCCGCCGAGGCTCCCCGTTGTTTCTCCCGCGATCATCACCCCCCCTGCGCCGTCGGGCGCAAGCGCGAAGGCCTTATCGGTCCTGTCCGTACCGAACTGGCGAATCCAGAGCTGGTTACCCGCGCTGTCGTAGCGGGCCAGGAAGACATCGCCGCGGCCCGCGTACGCCCCGCCCAGGCTGCCGCCCGTATATCCTGCAACCATCGCGCCGCCCGTGTCGTCGGGTGCCAGGGCGCGGGCCTTGTCGGTGCCGCTCGTGCCGAACTGGCGGATCCAGAGCCGGTTGCCCGCAGCGCTGTAGCGGGCTAGGAATGCGTCCGTCCAAGGAGTGCCCGCATTAGGCCCCCCCAGGTCG
>JADFGU010000002.1:0-6467 GCA_022567535.1 Planctomycetota bacterium
GCGGTGTCAAGTTGGGGGTGCGGGCCTGGGGTGGGCGGCCTACGCGAGCTGCGACGCGACCGACTCCGTCCCTTTCGTGTCGATCTCGGTCCGGATCGCCGTGACGAACTGGTCCAGGTCCATCTGGCCGAGATCTTTCTGGATCCCGCGCGCGCGGATCGAGACCTTGCTGGCCTGGGCGTCGCGCGGGCCGACCACCGCGAGGTACGGGATCTTCATCTCCGCGGCGTTGCGGATCTTGGCCTGGATGCGGTCGCCCGAGGTGTCCACGCTCGTGCGCACGCGGGCGTCCTTGAGTCTGTTCACGACATCGCTGGCGTAGTCGTTGCTCTTGTCGCTGATCGGGAGGACGCGGACCTGCTCGGGGCTGAGCCACAGCGGGAACGCGCCGTTGAAGTGCTCGATCAAGACCGCCACGAACCGCTCCATGGACCCGAACGGAGCGCGGTGGATCATGACCGGCCGGTGCGGCTTGTTGTCCTTGCCGATGTAGGACAGGTCGAACCGCTCGGGCAGGTTGTAATCGACCTGCACCGTGCCGAGCTGCCACTCCCGGCCGATGACATCCTTGACAATGAAGTCGATCTTGGGGCCATAGAACGCCGCCTCGCCCGGCTCTTTGGACACCGGCGTGCCAAGCTGGGCCGCGGCGTCGAGGCACGCCTTCTCCGCGCGATCCCAATTCTCGCTCGTGCCGACATACTTGTCCGAGTCGGGGCCTCGCAACCCGACACGCACGCGAAAATCGCTGAGACCAAGCGTGCCGAAGGCGAACTTTACGAGGCTCAAACACCCCTTCAACTCGTCGGCGATCTGATCCTCGCGGCAGAACAGGTGCGCGTCGTCCACCGTGAAGCACCGCACGCGGATCATCCCGTTCAGTTCGCCGGACTGCTCCCACCGGTACACCGTCCCGAACTCGCTCAGCCGCACCGGCAGGTCGCGGTACGAGTGAGGCTGCGAGTCGAAGATCTTGATGTGGTGCGGGCAGTTCATCGGCTTGAGCAGGTAGCCCTTGACGCTGCCCGTGGCCACCATGTTGGCAAGCTCGGCGCAGGAGCACCCCTCGTCCGCGATGCCCTGAAGGAAATCGCGCTCCATGATCGGCGCGTACTGGCTCTGGGCGTAGTAGGGGAAGTGGCCGCTGGTCTTGTAGAGTTCCAGCTTGCCGATGTGCGGCGTGAAGACATCCATGTACCCCTGCTTGCGCAGCTCTTCGCCGATGAAGTCCTGCAGCTCCTTGCGGATGACCGAGCCGGCGGGGGTCCACAGGACCAACCCCTGGCCGACGGCCTCGTCGATGTGAAAGAGCCTGAGCTTTTTGCCCAGCACGCGGTGGTCGCGGGCCTTCGATTCCTCCAGCAGCGCCAGGTGCGCTTCGAGTTGTTTGGGCTTGAAGAACGCCGTGCCGTAGACGCGGGTAAGCCGGTCTGATGTCTCGTCGCCGTGCCAGTAGGAACTCGCAAGCGACATGACTTTGAACGCCCCGATCCGCCCGGTGCTGGGCAGGTGAGGTCCGCGGCACAGATCCTCCCAGTCCGTACCCGGTTCACCCGTCACGTAAAAGGACAGCAAGGTGGGCTGGCTCTCCGAGCTGTCTTCCTTTGCAGCCCCGCCGGTGGGATAGCTCTGTGAGCTGTCCTCTTCTCTGACTTCGATCGCACGCTTAGCGTTATCAATCTTGTACTTGCTCCCCTCACCGTTGAGCTTTGCCAGTCCTTCCTCAGCGGACATGTCGTAGCGCGTGAAGGGGCGGTCCTCGCCGACGATCGCAGCCATCTCCTTCTCGATCGCGTCGAAGTCGCCCTCCTTCAGCGGGCGGTCGTCCGGGAACGCGATGTCGTAGTAGAACCCGTTGTCCAGCGGAGGGCCGTACACGAGCTGCGCCCCGGGCACGATCCGCTGGATCGCCTCGGCCATGACGTGCGCGCACGAGTGCCGCAGCAGGAGCAATGCATGCGGGTCGATCGCTCCGTCGCGTGTTTTCTCGGTGACGATTGCGAGCGAGCAGTCGCGCTCGATCGGGGCTGCCAAGTCGCGCAGCTCGCCGTCGATCCTGCACCCCAGCGCCGCTTTGGCCAGCCCCGGGCCGATGTCCGCGGCGACCTGGGCCGCGCTGATCGGCCCGTCATACGCTCGGGTCGAGCCGTCCGGGAGTGTGATGGTGATGGGCATGGTGTGTCTTCGTGACTGATGGATGATCGTCCGTTGGCGTGGTCTGAAAGAAAAAAACCCGACTCGGGTGAGCCGGGCTGAGGCGGTCCTTCTCGACCCCGTACGAATCCCGGCGGTCACCTGTCGGTGCCGGTCCCAGTGGTCGTGGTGGTCGTGCTCTTGAACATGAGTCGGAGTATAGGTCGGCCGCCCAGCCCAGCCCCGCGCCCGTCGGGACCGGGAGTCCCCGTCAGCTGTGAGTCAGGCACGATTCCACCGAACGGGTCGTCCCGGCGGTGGTCCGCGACGGGCTCGGCGACCGGTCCGCGATCACCGGGGAGGTGGCCGCCCGTACAATCTCTCGCATGGCCGAACCGCCCGAGACCACACCCGACGCGCTGCCCCCGCTCAACATCCTCGCGCTGGACGATGACGCGGACTTTCGCCAGTACATCACCGCCCTGCTCGAGGACAAGGGCCACCGCGTGCGGGCCGTCGCCAGTCCGAAGCAGTTCTACGACGCCTGCGAGCAGGCGCTGCCCGATGTGGCGCTGCTGGACATCAAGATGGGTCGGCACAGCGGTGAGGAGGTGCTCGACGAGATCCGCCAGCGCTGGAGCAAGCTGTGCGTCATCGTGGTGACGGGCTTTCCGAGCCTCGACTCCATGCGGCAGACGTTCAAGCAGAACGTCTTTGACTATCTCGCCAAGCCCTTCTCGACCGCCGAGCTGCAGCACGTGCTGGCGCAGGCGGTGGAGGCGTTCGGCCTGGGGGCCCGGCCTTTGGACAAGCTCCGTGGCGAACTCGGGCGACAGATCCGCATCAACCGGACGGAGCGCGGCTGGACACTGCGCGAGCTTTCCGAGCACTCGGGCATCAGCGTGAGCCAGCTCAGCTCCATCGAGCGCGGCGCCCACCTGCCCAGCGTCGAGTCTCTGGTCGCCGTCGCCGAGGCGCTGGACGCCAAGCCCTCGGCATGGTTCCGGGCGGCCGGCTTCTGACGCGCCATGACCGATCGCCGGCAAGGGCGGTTGACATCGCGCCGGGCCATCCCTTGAGTCCGTCCCGTGTCGGACCACGACGCCAACCCAGCGGTGCTGTTCACGGCCTTCGAGCCCAGCGGCGACATCCACGCCGCGGCTGTCATTGCCGAACTCAAGCGCCGCAGACCCAACCTTCGCGTGTGCGCCTGGGGTGGGTCCAACATGGAACGGGCCGGGGCCGAGATCATCGAGCGCACCGGCGGTGACGCTGTCATGGGAGTGCCCGGGCTGGACAAGATCCGGGAGCACAAACGCCTCAACCGGCGCATCGCGACATGGATCCAATGGGCCCGGCCGATCATGCACGTCCCCGTCGACTCGCCCGCGGCGAACTTCCCCATATGCCGCATCGCCAAGCGTCACCGCGTCACGGTCGTGCACCTGGTCGCACCGCAGATCTGGGCGTGGGGCTCGTGGCGGATCCGAAAGCTCCGCCGACTCACCGACCTCGTGCTCTGCCTGCTCCCGTTCGAGGAGGGATACTTCACGACCCGTGGTGTGCCGGCTCGATTCATCGGGCACCCGCTCTTCGACGAGCCGGTGGATGAGGCAGAGCTGGACCGGCTCGGTGCCGAGTTTCTGACGGGAAGCCCACGGATCGCGCTCATGCCCGGCTCGAGGCCCAGCGAGCTGAGCAGGAACTTCCCGCACATGCTCGACGCCTTTCGCCAGCTCCGGATCAATCGTCCCGAACTGGTCGGGCTGGTCGCCGCGATGGACGGGCGGGTCGAGCGCCGTCTGCGGCAGATCGCCGAGGCGGGCGGCGGGTGGCCGGACGGGCTGGACTGCGTCCCGGGCCGCACCGACGCCGTCATCCGATGGTGCGACCTGGCGCTGGTGGTGAGCGGCACGGTCACGCTCCAGATCGCGCGGCAGGTGACGCCCATGGTCGTCTTTTACACGTCCAACCCCATCCTTTATTACGCCGTCGCGCGGTGGCTGCTGTCCACGCGCTACTTCGCGCTCCCGAACCTGATCGCGGGGCAGGAGGTGGTGCCGGAGCTGATCCCGCACTTCGGACCGGGAGGCCCCATCGCCGACGCCGCCGAGCACCTGCTCGATTCATCCCAGGCGATGGACACGCAGCGCGGCGAGCTGCGCCGGGTGGTCGAGCGATTCGGCACCGGCCACGCCGCCGCCGCCGCCGCAGACGCCATCCTCGACCTGCTCGAACGATCTGAGGTAGGTCGGCACTCCGAGCCGACGGGGTAGGTCGGATCTCCGAGCCGACATCTGGGGCAGGTCGGATCTCCAAGCCGACATCGTTCCGCACATATGAAAGAGGCCCAAGCGCCAGCGCGGGCTCTCCGCCGTCCGCGTCCGGATTTCAACGCGAAGCTCGCGAAGACCGCGAAGAGGTAGGTCGGATCTCCGAGCCGACTCTTTGAACGCGGAGAGCGCGGAGTGCGATGCGAAGGTCGCGGAGGGGGGTAGGTCGGATCTCCGAGCCGACTCTTTGAACGCAGAGATCGCGGAGTGTGACGCGAAGGTCGCGGAGGGGGATAGGTCGGCTCTGCGAGCTGACAGGTAGGTCGGATCTCCGAGCCGACATGAACGAGCCCCGGGCGCGAGCACGGAGTTCCTGCGGCCCGGATTTCAACGCGAAAGCCGCGAAGGCGTGGGGGAAAGGGGCGGGTTCGAATCCCGTTGGCCATCCTTGCTCATTGAGAGTTGATGCGGCGACCCAAGGATCCACTCGCAACTCCCGTGCGCGACGTGGGGACCCGCCCACGATCGCCTTGCGGCCCTATCTAACTTGGGGTCAGATGTAGTAGATCTGAGTCTGGCCGACAGGCCTCCAAATCGGACCGAATAAGTTTTCAATCACGGCCTTGGCATTGTCGTACACGTCGTCGTATGTCATGATTCTGAGCGTGGGCTGTTCGTTGTTCATGGTACGGAGTTTCCTCCGATCTGCATCGGTGAGCCCGCCAGATCTTCCAATCACCACCAACCCATTCGGGTTGGTTGAGATGCCCTTGAGACCGAGTTCGTCCTGTACAGTCTTCAGATTGTCTTCAATGTACCGCTTCCAATCTGTAATCTGTCTTTTTGCTTCGTTGAGTTTGGCGGTTGCATGTCCGTTCTGGCGAAACAGCTTATCCGTGGATTTTTCCAGTTCCACAAGGACATATTCTCCAACAAGACCTTGGAAAACAAAATCAGTCACCTTCGCACCTAGCGCGAGTTTCGGCCACTTCTTCGTTTGATTTGGACACAGTAGGGCTGGGTTGTCTCGAAGAAACACCTGTAGCGTCTCTTCTCGGTCGGGCTCCGAATCGAGAAGGGCCTCAAACCGATCGAGCAGTGCACCAAACTCGCGACGTGCACCTGCTTTAGGGTCCAGCGACTGATATTGCCCTTCTCTGAATTGGTGAGCTGTTACAGTTGCCAATATGTCGCATTCCGCCCACGCTTCTGCGTTGTCTAGATCCCAGTCGTTAGGATCCAAACCTGGATAGATTTCGATGCACTCCCAGCCGACTGGAAGTCTGAACACGCTTCGAGTAACAAAACGCTGTCCCTCTCCGATTCTCCCTCCCTCGTCGCAAAGCTCGCCGACTATTCCCAATTCCATTGAGTTTCTGACGGTCGCCAGAACGCGCGGCCTGTACTTTGGACTTTCAGTGTCTCGGGCGTTCTTGATCACTACATTAAACCCAATGCGGAGTGTGAGCAATTCTTTCGCGTCTCCCCCATGCTCGTTGCATGAGCAAATCGCTAGTTTTAATCCAGTGTCTTTTGTTGTTGAAGTGAAGTTGGGGTTTGTGTGGCAATGGATTATGTTCTGTGACAGCATCGCGGCGGTTTGCGCCAAGTCTTCCGACATCCAGCCCGTGAATAGCTTCGGATCATCTGACTTGCGCTCATACCGAATGACTACACCATTCTGGCAACATGCGACAAGGATGTTCCCAGGTTCGGCGAGGTAGTTGGGGGCAAGTTCGCGAAGATGTGAGTACTTCCCACCGAGCAGCCTCTTTGCAGCGTCTCTGTACTCCTTGACTGCCTTTCCAATCAGGAGAATGGCATCCCGGTGTTCTTCCGGAGGCGACGGTCCGATGGCCTCCTCGAAGGGTGTCAATTGCATCGGCTTGTCGCCAACTAGCGAGATTTTGCCAATCTTGAATCCATCTGACATTTTCCAGCCTCGTCGTTTGAGTCGTCCGGCACTCGATGCCCCGCTCCCCTGCGGGATGACTGTATGCGTCGGGCCCCGAGCGGTCGGCCGCGATGGGACTTCCTCAGGGCAGTGGGGGGCGGTCGAGG
>JADFGU010000002.1:6477-33732 GCA_022567535.1 Planctomycetota bacterium
CTTCGGGCGGCGCAGGTGTGCTGTGTGCGGCTGCGCACACCTGGGCCGTAGCGGCGAGGTGTGGTACGCTGAATTGCGACCTGAACGCGGGTGGGGGAGAGCCCGCGCTGGCGCTTGGGCCTCTTTTTCGGGAGTGAAGCAACGTTGGGCTGCCACGGACGTCGGCTCGGAGATCCGACCTACCTCTGCACTTCGTCTCTCCGTCTCTTCGTGCGAATGCCAGGCGGAGAGGACCCCCTGCTGGCGCAGGGGGCTCTGTTTTCGTCACTTCGTCACTCGTCACTTCGTCACTCCGTCACACCGCTCGGAGGGGCAGGAGGGCCGCGGTGCAGACGCTGTTGCCGATGCGGTCGTTGATGGGGAACGACTCGACGCTGGGCGGGGCGATCGGCAGATCGCGGTCCAGCATCCGGTGCACCGTCACCGCCAGGTCGTGCTCGGCTGTGGACTTGTCGGCTGTGAACAGGACCAGCAGCACGCCGGCGTGCACGATGCGGCTGTCGCGTGCCAGCTTGGCCAGGTCGGAGGCCGGGCCTCGCGTCAGCTCGGACGTGTACGACTGGTTGGGCCCGGGCAGGCCGTCGGTGTACGTAAACTGGCCCGCAACCTTGACTTCCAGCCAATAGCAGCGATCGATCGGCGTCGCAGGCGCCCCGGCGATGTCGGCTGCCATGGGTTCGAACAGCGTCCCGGCGGCCTTGTCCTGCTCTTTCAGCTCGATCACGGGGTCCGCGGGGGGCTCTTGGGGGTTGTGGGTGAGGACCAGATCGCACCTCTCGCGCTCGCGATGGGCCGGCCTGCGCCTGGGCCTGCCCGGGTACGGCACCTCCCGAAAGACGCCCAGACCGCCCGCGGCAAGGGAGTTTTCGAGGATCGGGTGCAGATCGATCTCGGGCAGCGAATCCAGCCCGGCCACCGCGTTTTCGGCGTCAAGAGCCTGGGCCCGCTCGGTCAGCCCCCGGCTCAGGGCCTCGATCAGCTCGGCGCGGTCCCACATGTCCGGATTCTCCACATCCGAGGCTGTGTTGCAATCCGGCCCCGGATGCGGCATGATCTGGGACGACGTTCTGAGGCCCGCGCTCGATCGAACTGACTCCAACGGAGGGTTTTTCTCGCGATGGAAAATATCAACAACTTTGTCCACACGCTGAACGGGATCTTTTTCCATCCGTTCGTGGTCTACGCCCTGCTCTTTACCGGGGTTCTGTTCACGGTCTGGACCGGGTTCGGCCAGTACCGGGCGGTGACGCACGGCGTGCGCGTCATTCGGGGGAAGTATGACAACAAGGACGATCCCGGCGCGATCAGTCACTTCCAGGCGCTGTCGGCGGCGCTGTCGGCGACGGTCGGGCTTGGCAATATCGCGGGCGTTGGGCTCGCGGTGGCGCTCGGCGGGCCGGGTGCGGTCTTCTGGATGTGGGTGATCGGTGTGCTGGGCATGGCGATCAAGATGACCGAGGTCACGCAGTCCATGCTGTACCGAAACACCGACGACCCGAATAACCCGCACGGCGGGCCGATGTACGTCGTCAAGTCGCTGCTCTCCAAGCAGGGCGGGAGTCTGGGCGCGACGATTGGCGGCATTTTCTGCCTGACGCTGATTCTCTCGGCGGTCACGGGCGGGAACATGTTCCAGGCATGGAACGTCGCGGATGTGACGACGCATTACTTTGACGTTCCCGGTCTTTCCGACATGAGAGTCACCGACAATTTTAATCCAGAGACCTTTGCGATTGGGATTGTGCTGGCGATTATTGTGGGTGCGGTGATTGTCGGGGGCATCAAGCGGATTGGCAAGATCGCCAGCCGGCTGGTCCCGTTCATGTGCGTGATTTACCTGGCTGCGGGCTTGATTGTGCTCATGATGAACATCTCCGTGGTCCCCGGGCTGCTCATGCTGATCTTCAAGGAGGGGCTCGGGCTGGGCGAGTCGACCGCGGCGGGCGCCTTCCTCGGCGGGTCGTTCGGGTATGCGGCGTTGTGGGGCATCAAGCGGGCGCTGTTCAGCTCAGAATCTGGTCAGGGCTCAGCCCCGATCGCGCATGCGGCTGCCAAGTGCACGGAACCGGTGCGCGAGGGCGTCGTCGCGGGGCTTGAGCCGTTTATCGATACGCTTGTGGTCTGCACGATTACCGCGCTCATCATTCTTTCGAGTGGCGCGTGGAACCGCGATTCTGAGATGCTGTTCCCCGAAGACGCGGGCGTGACGATTGTGCAGGGAGATGGAGGATGGGTGATTGAAGCACCGGCGCTTTCAGATAAGAACGACGAGTCGAAGCGCATCAGCCGAGTGCCCGCCGGTGAGAGTGGCTGGTCGAACAACGATTCGGTCTTCATGATAATCGAGGCGGAGGTGCACCCTCAATCGAAGATCACGCTGCACCGAATGAACGGGAAAGTGCGAGAAGATTCGGAGACCGGCGAGTTCACGGTTGAATGGACACCGCACCCTCTTGCCTATGTTCTTGATGACAAGGGAAAGAAGACAGAAGAGGTGATCTCGGCGACGATCGCAGATTTTGGGGTGTATGTTGATTACACGGGCGCCACGCTCACCGCGCACGCCTTTGACCGCACGATTCCGGGGTTGGGCAAGTGGCTCGTGGTTTTCGCCGCGTGGCTGTTCGCAATTTCAACGATGATCTCGTGGTCATACTACGGCGAGCAGGGCATTTACTACTTCTTCGGAACGGGGACGATCGCGGGTGTCGCGGTGACGACCTACAGGGTGGTGTACAGCATTCTGGTTGCGGTTTCGACGATCGGTTTCATCAGCACCGATGTGCAACTGGACATGTGGACCACGCTCGGATTAGGCGCGATGCTGGTGGCCAACATCCCGATCATGCTGATCTACGGGCCGGAAGCGATGAGGGCGTACCACAAGTACATCGGCAAGCTGAAGGCGGGTGAGTTTGACGAAAAATAGAAGAGTGACCTGGTGGGCGGCGAGAACGCCGTGTGATCGTTGATTCAGGAATGAGACTCAGGGGCCCGCGTCCGGCGCGGGCCCCTTTTATGCGCCGCGAGCGCGTCCGGCGTTCGAGGGCTCATTCGACCTCGGTGTGTCCGTCGACCGCTGCGCGTATCCGCTCGATCAGTTCACGCGCCGATTCCGCCGCCGCTGCCTCGGACCGCCGGACGATCGCGCGGACCGCCCACGGCAGTGGGAGCACCGACACGGGCAGGTACCACATCCAGGTGGTGAATCGGTACCAGTCGAAATATGTTCTCAGGAGCGAGTCCGTCAGCCACACGCCCGGCCAGATCGATACCGCCGTGAGCGCGACGAACGCCCAGGGCAGACCCCGATTGAGCCGGCTGGTAAACCTCAGCTCGGTCCCGTCCGTTCCCGCGACGGCCCGGGCTTCGAGCGTGCGATCGAACGGCCGCCCGAACGCCATCGCCACGAAGAGCACCCCGCCCCGCCCGCCGGCGAACCCCGGGAGCCTCCCGCGCTGCGAGAGCGTGCGCACGTGATCGAGGATCTCGTCGTCCGACAGCCGCGTGCGGATCACGGCCAAGTCTCGGGTGGCGCGCGCGGTATCGGACGTGTCTGAAGCGGCGTGGGCTTCAACGCTGGCTGCGTCGGGCTTGTCTTTGCGCTGTGTGGTCATCGCTTCGGGGCGGATGAACAGTAGTCGAACAGACGGCCGCGCGGGTTGAGCCGCGATGGCTTTGTGTCGCCCGCCCATCCGCAACGTCCGCGAAAGTTACATTTTCGAATCCGAGGAACTCGGCCGATAGTGAGCACATACTTCTCAATGGCCATGGACACACGCGTGAACAATTACGTCGAGTTGCGTCTGGTCGACGCCGATGTCGGCGCTGACGTGGAACTGTCATCGCCGGGCGTGCTCGAAGAGCGTCGGGCCTCGATCGCGCGCGAGAATCAGAGCGCCTCGGCGCTCTCACCGGCCGATGCGCGCTGGGTGCTGGCCGTCCGGACCGCGGCCCAGATCGAGGGCGGCCGGGGCGCGGTGCTCTCGCTGGAGAAGCGCAATCGTCTCACGCGGCTGGCGACGCGGCTGGGGCTGAGGCCGTTCGACGCCAACCTCGTCATCGCCATCGTGCAGGACGGCGCCCGCTCCGGCCAGGGCCCGCTCGGCACGGCCGTCGCGCACCGACTCGAACTCGTCCGTCCCCCGGAGCTCCGGCAAGGACCGTTCGGCGGGCCGAGCGGATGGCTGGTTCTGGTCACGCTCGGCATGGCCGCCGGGTTTCTGCTCCTGCTGGTCAAGTGGATCCAGGGCTGAGCCCGCTGGTCTGCTGTCCATTGGTGCAGGCGTGTCTCGCGCACAACGGACGCCGAGACTGAGCCCGCGCGTGCCGATGGTCTGTGAATCAGAGATCAGTCGATGGAACCACCGCTGCCGATCCCGAACGCGACGAAGAGCGCAAGCCCGATGAACACGACGTCGAACAGGCCGAACATGGCGAGGAAACCCTCCTCCTTGGCCAGGGCGATCGCTTCCTGCAGGTTCGCCCCAACCTCTCGGTACACACCGTCCTGCTCCGACTGATCCATCTCCGCCCACTGGCGTTCGGCCTCTTCCCAGATCCCTTCTGGATAGTCCTCCGGCTCATACGCATCATCGACGGTCATATCCTCCGGCCAGTTCAGCACCTCTCCCTGTTCCTGGCGCCGATACACGATCCGGTCCGCGAGGTTCACGGTCACGTCTTGATCGGTGACGACCGCGATGTCGGCGTCTCTGACGTACTCATCGATGACATATGAAACAACAATATACTTTCCGATGAGGATGGCCACGATCGCCGCCAGCGCCGCGATTGCGCCGGTTGACGCGCCGGCGTGCCCCCGCGCACCGATCATCATGCCGCCCCCCGCGAGGACGCCGACCCCGATTGCGAGGTAGGCCACCTCGAAGTTCAGGTAATACGCGACCGCCGCCCACGCCGCCGCGCCGATCGCGCTTCCGATGACGCAGCCGATTGTCCCCATCAACAGGCTCACCGGTGCCGAGTCGGCGACCGCGACAGCCGCCTTGACAGTCTTGGACTCGCCGCGCTCAGGCTGGAGCATCTGGATGTGCGACTTCATCTGCCGGCCGGTCTGCATGTTGTACCCGCAGTGGGTGCAGATGACCGCGTCTCTTGCCATGGCTCGGCTGCACGAGGGGCACGGCCGGCCCGCGTCCGTCGACTGCTGCTCGACCAATCGATTCAGCACGTCTCCGCCGTTTGGCTCTGGCTCCAGCGGGATCGACTCCGGCACCGAGATCGCCCTCGCAGCACGCGCCGCTTTCGCCTGCTGGAACGGCTCGACGCACTCCTGGCACAGGTATCGGCCCTTGGAATCCTTGCGGCGAGGCTTGTGCGAGCAGTCCTGCTTGCACCAGACGCACACTTTGGCCGTTTGTTCAGACATTGACGCACTCCCGCACGACCGGCACGGTCGGCGACGCTGCCCGCCAGTCTACCGCATGATTCCAACACGGCAAGCGGGTCTCGGCCTGCCCCCACATCGCCCATCCACGCCGAAGGCTCGTCCACGGCGGTTTCCGTCTCTCCGTTGCTTCCGATACCTTACCGGACCATGGCTGACGCGAATCGCAACCGCACGTCCGCCGCCGCATAACATTGCTGTACGCGCGGCAGCGTGTACAGAACGCACGGTTTCCATCCCGGACGCCGGCGTGCATCACACCCAATCACACGGAGAGACCCATGGCCGTCAAAACGAAGAACCAGACCATCGAAGTGGGGATCGCGACCCTAGAGTTCTCACGCGGGGCGACGATCAAGCTGCTCGAGTCCATCCCGCCGGACGCGCGCGTGCTCTGCCCCGTCAAGGGCGCCAACCACGCGACCTGGATTGCCGGCCACATCGCTCTCACCGATAATTACTTTTTCAAGACGGTTGGCGATCAGCCCGGCACACTGCCCGAGTCGTGGGAGTCGCTGTTCGGGATGGGATCGAAGTGCGAGTCCAACTCGGACGCGTATCCGGCGTGGGACGAGATCATCGCCGCCATGCACGAGCGCCGTGCAGCGCTCATCGACTGGTTCGGCGCCATGAGCGCGGACGAGCTGGCCGAGCCCCTCGCCGATGATCTTCAGGAGTTCGCGCCCAACCGCGCGGCGTTGATGCCGGCGATCGCGTGGCACGAGGGCTTCCACGCCGGACAGCTCACCGCCGTTCGCCGCTCGCTCGGCATGGCGAGCATGTTCGGCTGAGCGCTGGGCGAGAAACGATCTGCGCCTACAGTCTGCGTCCATGGTCCGGGCCCTTCATCATCCTACCAGCGAGTTCGAAAAGAAGGACCGGTGCGCCGACCTGGACCATCGCCCGCGCGTGCTGCTGGGCAAGATGGGGCTCGACGGGCACGACCGGGGCGTCAAGGTCATCGCGCGGGCGCTGCGCGACTCGGGCGTGCACGTGATCTATTCCGGGCTGTGGCAGACGCCCGAATCGCTGGCGATTGCCGCCCGTGACGAAGACTGCGACGTCGTCTGCGCCAGCATGATGTCCAACTCGCACCTGGTGCTGGGGCCCAAGCTGGTCCAGAGTCTCGCGCGCCTGGGCCGACCGGATATTCCGGTCTACATGGGCGGCATCTTGCCCCAGGAGGACATCCCGCGCCTTGCGGAGATGGGCATCGTCCGGTGCTTCACGACCGGCATCGGTCTCGAAGAGATCGTCGACGCCGTCAGGGGCGCGACCGAGCCCTACACCACCGAGCTGGCCGGCCGGGGCGCCACCGCCCAGCTCGCGCGCGATCTGTCGCTCACCCACAACGCCCGGCCGCTGCGCACGGGCGCGACGCGACGCCGCCCGGTGCGGGTCATCGGCGTCACCGGCTCGCCCGGGGCGGGCAAGAGCACGCTCGTGGCCCAGCTGGTCTCCGAGCAGGCGCGCCGCGCCGAGCACGACGACTCGATCGGCGCCGCCGCCGTCGTCGCCTTCGATCCCAAGAGCCCCATCACGGGCGGCGCGCTGCTCGGCGACCGCCTCCGCGTCGACTTCAACCGTCTGGGCGAGAGCGTCTTTTATCGCAGCCTGGCCATCGGCGGCGAGGATTACCACGGGCTGGACGACATCATCCAGCTCATCGGCGGCGTCGGGTTCGAGACGCTGTTCATCGAGACCGTCGGCGCCGGGCAGAACGAAACCAGGATCCGCGAGCACGTCGACCGCACAGCCGTCGTGCTCACGCCCGGCATGGGCGACGCGGTGCAGATGGAAAAGGCGGGCATCCTCGAGATCGCCGACCTGTTCGTCTGCAACAAGGCCGACCATCCCGGCGAGAACCAGCTTGTGCGCGATCTGCGCGACATCGCGGGCGGGCGGCCGATTTTCGAGACCGTCGCCACCCGCGCAGAGGGCGTGCCGGAACTGCTCGACGCTCTGATCGCCGTCTGAACGCACATGCAGTCGTTCATGCGCCATCATTCGAGCGGGAACACCTGCCCTTCCTCGAGCACGTGGAAGCCGCGGCGGTGGACTTCCTTCAGGGCGTCGCTGTCTGGCTCGAGCGCGGGGTTCGAGTGGTTCAGGTGTGTGAAGAAAACCTCGAGTGTGCCCTCGCCGACGCGCCGCGCCAGCAGGTCCATGGTCTCGGTCATCAGCGGGTGCCCGATCGCCGACACCGCCCGCCCGGGCAATTCGTCCGGAGAATAGAAGCTGCCGTCCACGATCAGCACATCCACGCCCTCGAAGATCGACACCGGATCGGGCAGGGCCGCGTCCCACGTCCGCCACGGCTCCGTGTCGGGCAGGTACAGCACCGTCCGCTCCGGGCCCTCAAAGCGGTACGCGACCGTGTCGGAGTATTCGTCGCGGTGGGGAACCAGGATCGGCGTGATCCGCACGCCGTCGAGATCGAACGGCTCGCCGACACGGTGGCTGCGCAACTCGATGTTCTCGAAGCGCACCAGCTGATCCCACGGCCCGTTGGCGCGCAGATACTCGGCCATGGCGGGCGTGCAGTGGACGGGCAGCCGCGTCGTGCTGACCGCCTCGAACCCGAAGAAGGCCAGCCCCAGGTAGTGCCCGAGGTGCGCGTGCGTGAGCAGGACGCCATCGACGGGATCTCGATCGACGCGCCCGACCGGCGCCTCCCGCACGTCGCGCAGTGTCTCGAGTTGATCGCGTATGTCGGGCGTCGCGTCAACGAGGTAGACCCGCCGGTGCTCGTCCTGGCCGAGCACGATCAGTGCCAGACTGGCGATGAGCCGGCGGCGGGCGGGGTCCGTCCGTGCGGCCTCGCAGCGTCGGCACGTGCACGCGGCGTGTGGGATCCCGCCGTCCTGAGCCGTGCCCAGCACGCGCAGCCACGGACCCTCTTCCTGAGCCCGAGCGCCCGTCGAGGCCATGACAAGAAACACAAGGCACACGAGGCACGAAACCAGTCCACGGCGAGGCGCGTGTTGCATCAGTGGGTCTCCCTTTCGGCATGAGCGTACCGCGATCGGCCGTGCCGGTCGTCCGAACGGCGTGTCGGGCTCGGAGTCCCTAACGGAACACGACCCGCAGCGGGATTTCTTGTGGATTCATGGATTTCTCGGACTTTTGCGTTGACACAGGGTCCTTTCCATGGTGCAATCGCACCAACGGCTGGACCGTCCTGTGTACGACGGCAGCCCGGTGTCTGTGATTGAGGAGTGGAGATTTCGTATGGTCCACGTCAAACATCTTGCGTGCGTTGCCACACTTGCGGGCGTGACCGCGTCGGTCTCCGCGGGGCCCGTGTTCAACCTGAACATCGAGTTCAGCGGCGCAACACCTCCCGCGGGCGCGGCGCCGTGGATGACGGTATCATTCACTCAGGGGACCGGGTTGAATTCCGCCCACGTTTTCATGACGATTCAGAACTATCTGGTCGCGGCTGAATTCGTCGATAGGGTGCTGATCAACGTTGACCCCGCCAATGTTCCCAATCCCGGTGCGGTTGCGAATCTCCCGTCGTATGAAACCGGCACTGAAGCAGACGATGGCGTCTTTGGAAAAGCAAGCAATCCATTAATGGACACATTCTACAAGGCCGATGGCGATGGTTTTTTCGACTACCGATTCAATTGGAGCGCAAACACGTTCGGCGGCGTACAATCGGTGGTGTACAAGTTTACCGGCATGACGGCCAGTTGGTTCAACTTTGTAAGTGAGCCGGGAGGCGGACAGGGTAGATATTTCGCTGTAGCAAAGGTGCAGGGTATCGGGGCAGGTGGCGACAGTGGTTGGATCGGCTACATCCCACTGCCATCCGCGGCCGGCATGGCGTTCATGGGTCTGCTCGGGCTCGGTTGTGTCCGCCGCCGTCCCGCCCTCTGAGATTTACGAACTCTCGAAGCCTCGATCGCCGACCGGGCTTGCCCGGTCGGTTTCATTTTTGTCTGGCGCCGGCACCCGCGGCTGGCGCTCGTTGAACGCCCATGTCCTAGCATCGCCTTGCCATGATCCCCCTCAAAGCCGCCATTGATCGTCTCGCCGCCGAGCACGCGCCGTGCCTCCTGATCGCCTGTGGGCTCGGGTACGCGACGCCTGAGGGGACGATGACCAATCTGCTCGCCGCGCGCAGCGAGACGCCCGACACCGATCTTGACGAGATCATCACCGCGCTGGCCGGGCTCAAGCAGACGTTCGTGAAGATGTGCGAGGCGTACGCCGACTCGGTCGGCATGGACGTTGACGATCTGTTGTCTCGCGTCGAGTCGCGGATAAGGGAAGCTCCGCTGGGCGATTGAGAGGCTGCTTCGGCGACTCATGGATCGATTCACAGATCGGCTTGCCCCACGCCCCCTCGACCCGCCCGAAGATGAGCCTGTCTTGCGACACGTTGCAGCGCCGCCTGAGACCTCCCATGACGGGCACAAAGTCACGTTCCGCGCACGCCCCGGTCAAGGCGCGGCCTGGGGACGCCGATGTCGGTGATACCCGGGACGCCCCCAGCGCCCCGTTGAAACGCCATGTCAGTGCTCAAGATCGATATGAGTTTCGCGACCAACGCCCTGCGCCGCCATCAGGCCGCGCTCGACCGCACACTCGAGCGGCTGGCGACCGGCAAGCGGATCAACCGAGCATCGGACGACCCGGCCGGCATGATGCGGGCCGAATTGCTGATGTTCGACATCCGCACCATCGAGAAGAATATCGAAGCCGGCGAGCTGGCGACGTACTTCGTCGGCGCGGCGGACGGCGCGCTCTCGGTCCTCGGCGAGATGCTGATCGAGCTCAAAGGGCTGGTGGTCATGGCTGCCAACCGTGCGGGCATGAGCCAGAGCGAACTGAATGGACTCCAGATCCAGGCCGACGGCATCCTTGACGGGATCTCGCACCTTATGAATACCTCGGTCTTCCGGGGCGAGCGCCTGCTCGCGGAGGGCTTCGGCGTCAGGGTCGGTTCGCACGGCATCGCGATGCGCGGGATGAGCCTGAGCGGGCTGGGACGGACCGCACCTGAGACCGATCCAAAGGGCCAACCGGGCACGCATTCGGGCCGGACGTTCAACATCGCGAGCCTGCGCACGGGCGGGGCGCTCAATCTCATCTCGGGCGACCTCGAACTGGCAGGACAGTCGGTCCAGGCCGCGATCAATGAGATCGCGATGCGCCGAGCCGACATCGGCGCCCAGCTCAACGGCATTCACTCGGACATGAATGTCTGGCAGGTCGAACTGCAGTCGTTGGTCGGCGCGCACAGCGACCTCGTCGATCTCGACTACGCGAAGGAAGTTTCTCAGATGGTCCGCACGCAGCTGATGCGCGACGCCGCGCTCTTCGCCGTGCGGATCGGCCGCGAGAACGCGCAACGGTCGCTCGCGCTGCTGCTGAAGATGAGCGAGCCCGCCCCATCCAAGCGGCCCCTGAGCCCGGGAATCGCCGCCTGATTCAGAGCTCGTGACCGCACTTTTTGCAGTGTTTGGCGTCGATGTCGTGACCCTCGGCCGAGCAGCTCGGGCAGGAACGGGTCGAGACGGTCTTGACGCGGACGAGTTCGGCCGAGACGATCCCCGTCGGCACGGCAATGATCCCGTACCCCATCACCATGACCATCATCGCCAGCGCCTTGCCCTGGGGCGTCTGAGGCGTCACGTCTCCATACCCCACCGTCGTCAGCGTCACCAGCGCCCAGTACACCGACGACGGGATGCTGGCGAAACCCTCGTTCACCGGCCCCTCGACCAGGTGCATGATCGAGCCGATCACGATCACCAGCGTCAGGACAGCCACCAGGAACACGATGATCTTGGGTCCGCTCGCGAGCAGCGCCGTTCGCAGCACCCCCGCCTCGCCCACATACCGCGCCAGCTTGAAGACGCGAAAGACACGCACGAGACGGAACGCGCGCACGACCAGCAGCGACTGCGCCCCGCCGAAGAACAGCGCCAGGTACGTCGGCAGGATCGCCAGCAGATCCACGATCCCGAAGAAGCTCCGCGCGTAGGCAACTGGCCGGCGGACCACCGACAGCCTGATCGCATACTCGATCGTGAACAGCCCCGTGAACGTCCACTCCGCCGCGACCAGCAGCGCATGGTGCCGCTGATCGATGGCCTCGACGCTCTCGAGCATGACCGCCGCGACACTCAGCAGGATCGTGACGAGCAGGGCGACGTCGAAGGCTTTGCCGCCCGCGGTGTCCGCCTCGAAGATGATCTCGTGCAGCCGCCGCCGCAGACCCTCGCCCGCACCGCTGAGGTCATCGGCGCGTGTCATGCGGAAAGTCTGGTTGGGTGCAGGGCCGCTGCAAAAACGCTCACACCAGTTCCTCCTCTTCGTCGTGCCGCAGCGCCCTCTCGGATCGACCGGGCGGAGCGAACCAGACGAGGCAGAACGTCGGATACGCGAGGCTGACCGGCAGACCGATGAGCGTCATCCACGTGCTCATGCCGCCCTTCAATCCCATGCCACGCGGATCTTTCGGATGCTCGGCCAGCCACTGGACAACCTCTTGACTGTTGATATACGCCTGAAGCATCTGGTAGCCCAGGTAACTGGCGATAAGCGTTGTGATCGAGAAACCGATCACGTAGATCAAGTGAAGCGGGCGACCCGCGGGCTTGCGCGCGATCGTTGCGATGCCCGCAATGACCAGCGGTATCCCCCACGCCAGCTTGAGCATCATGAACGCAATCACCGCCGGCGTGAAAGTCATCGTCGGCACGGGATTCCCCGCTTGCGCGCCCAGCGAGGCGAGCCAACTCTGCAGGAACACGTTCATCACGATGCCCGACCCGTTGCTGACCAGCGCCAGCAGTCCCAGCACAACACTCAGCCACCCGACGACTGTCGGCCACTTTGGCCTCGGCTCGAGGAGCTCGAGCTCGTCCGGTATGGTCGGCGGGGTTGATTCTTGGGGAGGCGCTTCGGCCATGGGGCAGCCCTCGCAGATCGGTCGTGTGCCGCGCGCATCCGCAGCGGGCGGTGCGCACAGCATACGCGGGATCAACGACCCCGGTACGGATCCGCAGGGACGCCATAGCGCCTTCCCCGAGATTCAGCTTGCTGTTTCGGCCAGCTTGACCAGCAGCGTCGCGGCGAACGCGATACCGCCGAGCGCGCACATCAGGGCCGTCTTCGCGCCGCAGAGCCGGCCCGGCTCGGGCTGTGTGCTCTTTCCTTCGGACGCGTCGCGCCCGTCGCGGAAACAGAACCCACGCGAATTCCGATTGCGTTCACCAATCAAGTGCATGCCTCTCCCTCCGAGCTGCCCGAAACGCCGTCGACCGGCGACGAGTCGCGCGGCCGACGGACTGCTCCGGGGTGGGCCCGTGTCGGGCCCGTTCTCTCCCCACCTGCTGAACGGGGATCGACGCTCTCTCAGCCGGGCTTGAGACCGGCAGCACCGAGGTCGCGTTTCACCGACCGGACGACCCCGGCCAGCGCGTCAGCCCCGCCAGCCCGCACAGTCCATCTCGTGTTATCGGGGATGTCTCGCTGATTCTCGGCCGCGGACGGACCGCTGCGCCGGCGGAGGTCCGCACCCCGAGGCGTTTCGGCCGGGTCCGGTCGGCAGTCGGCTCGCTCCGTTCAGCCAAACCCGCCCCGGGCCGATAGCGTTCTGGTGCCCGCGGCCCACGATCACCCATCGCTCAGCCTGACCGACGTACACCGCCGGGAGATCGCCGACGCCTACGCGCGGCTGAGGCCGATCCGACGCGCCGTCTCCGTCGCACGGTTCAGCGCCTCCACGTCGGCGCTGTTCGCCGTGATCACCCTGCTTTTCGCGCCGCTGTTCGGCGTCGTCAACCTGGTTATCGGTGGCGGGCTGGCGGTCATCGCCTGGAACGAGTTCATCGGCGCCGGGATGCTCGGGCGGCTGGACGCCAAGGCGCCTCTCCGACTCGCCGCCGGGCAGATCGCCCTTGGATCGATCGTCGTCGGCTACTGCGTCTGGCAGCTCTGGCGGGTGCTTACAGGGGACGTGGCGGGCGCATACGACGACCCGCAGATTCGCGAGATGCTCGCCGATTACCAGCCGCTGATCCAGGGCCTCACCTCGCTGGTCTATCTCACCGCGATCGCTCTCACTGTGGTTTTCCAGGGTGGGACCGCGCTGTATTACCTGACCCGCACCCGCGCGCTGCGAGCCTACCTGAACCGGACGCCGGAGTGGATCGTCGAGATCGATCGGCTCCGGGCGGCCCCGGACCGGCGCCGCGCCGCCTGACCCGGATCATCGGATTCCAGCCCGTGCAATGACGGTGCATCCGGGACGTTTGCACAGGGTGTACGTCGGTCGCGCCTGTTGCGGTCGTGCGTGCCTCCGGTAAACCTGAGAAAAGGAGTGACCTGATGCAGAGCAAGCTGAGCAGACTGTGGCTGGTGCTGATGGTGGCGGTGGGGGGGCTCTTGATCGCAGCCCCTGCGGGCGCGTTGATCGGGCCCGTGGGTCCGGACGATCCCGATGCTGAGCGATTCGGAGCTGTCGCAGGCGTTGTGCTTGATGAGCACGGCGAACGGGTCGCCGACGCCACCGTCCGACTGGTCCACGCGCGCACCCACCGCGTCGTCGGGACCGTCCACACCGACCGCGAGGGGCGTTTCAGATTCCGCCACGTCCGCGTCGGCCACTACTCCGTCCGGGCGGGCAAGCGGCATGTCGGCACCGGAGCGGCGCGCGTCGACGTGCGAGCCCACCATGTCGCCCGCGTGAGAATCGTCCTGCACGCCCCCTGACTTCCCTTACCCGGACAGTCGATCACAACGCAAACCGCCCGCTCCCCGTTCGATACGGAGCGGGCGGTTCACTTTGATCAGCCGCGGCCTACAGCCCTCATCCAGCCTGAAATCCGCCCGGCCGACGGTGGGTGCGGTCGGGCGGCGCGAGCCGTCCACCCCAGTCGCGTCAACGATGACCCGCTCATCGTCTGGGCGGCCGGCCGGCTGCGCGTCCGTGCGCTCCGACCCGGTACCTCGCTCCTGAGTCGCCGAGTCCTTTCGTGAGCCCGGCTCGCCTGTGTCGATCGGCCCGGTCTCCCGGGCCTGCTCCTAAACCCGAGCCTCCGGTCTCCCGACGACCACGGGTCTCATCTCTTCCCCGATCCTCCGGCCGGCAAGGTGTGCTGCTCCTGTGAGCTGTTCGTTCCACGATTCGCACCGCGCCCACCGGCCCGGCACGGGTCGGCATCGGACGCTCAGCCCGGACGACGCCGCTCTGACTCGATCTTCTCGACCAGCGAAGCCAGCCGCTCGAACCGGTCCGCTCGGGTCGCGACCCACGACGCCCGGTCGCGGACCTCGATCCGATTCCGGGCCCCGATCACCACGACCTCGCTCTTCAGGCCGGTCAGCTCGATATGCAGCCTGGGCAGCGGGACGCGTCCCTGCTTGTCCATCTCCAGGCGTTCGGCGAACGCGAACAGGTCCGCTTCCAGCTCCGCCTCGTCCCTGCTGGGTGTCAGCGTCTGCTCGCGCGAAGAGGCCAGCCGCTCGAACGTCTTCTCGGGATAGAGCCTGAGCACCCCGCCCGGCCAGGGAACGCAGTACCAGGCCTTGCCGTGCACCGATTCGTCCCATTGGCTGCGGTATTTGGCTGGAATCGCCAGGCGCTGCTTGGCGTCGATGGTGTGCTCGGAATGGCCGGTGAAGAGCACTGAAATCGATCTCCTTTGGCATAGCGTGGGATTATGCCCCACTTCGCCCCACAATGCAACACCCTCTCGGCCGATTCCCCCACCGATTTCACAAGGTCTGCTTCTGTCCGGGCCAGAAATTCGGCGCAAACCCCCATAAATCCAGCACTTGCCCCCTTCTGCGACCGATGCAAAATCTTTCGAGGCTCGGTACACTCGGCACCCCAGTCACGGATTCGCTCCCGCCCGGCACACGCCCATGTCCCCTCACCCGAACAAAAACCTCAGCGGCGACATGGCCCTGGCCTACCTCCCCGCCGGCCGCTATGTCCTCACCTCCGCATTCGACGGGGCGCGGGCGGGCGTGCTGGTGCACTGGGTCCAGCCTTGCGCCGAAGAGCCGGCGCTGCTGGCCGTCGCCGCCAAGCGCGGGCACTGCGTCGAGCCGCTCATCCGCGACAGCCGGGCGTTCGCCATCTGCGTCGTGCGGTCCGAGGACCGCCTGCTCGTGCGCAAGTTTCAATCACCCCATCCGCCGGACGAAACCACCGATCCGTTCGACTCGCTCGACGTCGAGACCTTCTCGACCGGTTCGCCGGTGCTGACGCGCAGCGTCGTGGCGTACGACTGCGAGGTCGTGCGGCACTTCGATCTCGAGGCGGATCACGAGCTGTACATCGGCCAGATCGTCGCGGCGTGCGTGTACGACCCGTCCGCGGTCGTCGGCCCGACACTGCGCGCCGACGCATGACATGGCGCTGCAGCAGAGCGCTGGTCTGAATTGCATTCGTCCGTCACGCGATGCGCACGAAGCGCCGCTCAGCTGGAGGCGTCACCGTTTCGCTGGCCCGGGTCCAGGCACACCGCGATCTCGGCCCGCATCGACGCGACGAACCGCTCGACCGAGAATCGCAGCGAATTGCTCCGGCAGGCGGCGTGCGCGTCCGTGGGGCAGCGTGCGATGGCCTCGATCATGGCGGCGCTGGACGAACCGTGAAAGAGCGAGCCCGTGTCTCCGTCCAGCACGGTGTCGAGCGCTCCCCCCTCGCCGCGTGCGACCACGGGGCAGCCGCACGCCTGCGCTTCGACCGCAGTGATCCCGAAGTCCTCCACCTGCGGGAAGAGCAGCAGGCGTGCCCTGCGGTAATGCTCGCGGAGGGCCTCGCCACGGAGGGAGCCGGTGAACGTGACCGTCGGACCCGCGAGGCGTTCCAGCTGCGCCCGCTGCGTGCCATGCCCGACGATGACGAGGGGGTGCGCAGCCTGATTCGCCGCGGCGATGGCAAGATCGGCGCGCTTGTACGGCTCCATCGCGCCCACCAGCAGCCAGTACTCCTCGCGCTTCGGTTCTTCGGCGGGCGTGAAGAAGGCCGTCTCGACCGGAGGATGCACGACCGTCGCGTCGCGGCCGTAGCACGAGCGAATCTGCCCGGCCGTGTAGCTCGAGTTGGCGATGAACCGCGTCACATTCCGGGCCGAGCGCCTATCCCATGCGCGAAAGCTCGGCCCGAACAGGCGCAGCCCGGCGGACGCAAGGCCGACCCCCTTCGTGTACTCGTCCTTCCGCGACCATACATACCGGGCCGGGGAATGGCAGTAGCACAGGTGCGGGACGCTCGGCGGCGGCGCCAGCCCCTTGATGGCCGCGGAGCTCGTCGAGATCACCAGGTCGATCTCGCACCGCCGATGATCGCGCGCCAGTTGCCTGCTCAGATCGCGCACGGCGCTCGGGTACGCGGGCAGCAGCCAGCGCCTCGCGCGCCCCGACGCCCACGGCAGCCGGCCGAGTCTCGCCACGCGACGCGGAAGCTCATCCACCGCGCTGCCGATCGGGTTCCCGTCGTCGAACAGCACGTACAGCCGGGCCGAAACGTACTCGGCCGCGACCAGTCGCGCCAGGTGTTCGAGCACCTTCTCGCCGCCGCGCAGACCACACAGCCAGTCGTGTGCCAGGGCGATGCGCGGCGGTCGGTCGTCGGTCTGGTCGGTGCGCGTGTCTATCATTGTGGCGTATGAAAGGTATCGGCAATCCAACCAACGCGTCCAACCGGCTTGGGCTGGACTACCGCGCCGAAGCGGCCCGCCTGGGCGCCGCACCAAAGCCAATCATCGATGTTCACACCCACATCAACGGCACACGAGCCGCCGAGATCTACCGCGATGTGTGCGACGAGTTCGGCGTGTGCCGCACCTATTCGCAGACGAGGCTGGACGGGGCCGAACAGGTGCTGTCGATTCTCGGCGATCGAATCCGCTTCATCGCCGTGCCAGACTTCATGTCCGACGACAAAGCATACGCGTTCCGCGAGGGGTTCCTCGAAAACGTCCACGCGTTTCACGAGCGGTTCGGCAGCCGGATCGTCAAGTTCTGGGCCGCTCCGAGGTTCCGCGACTACATCGAAGAGCTGGGCTCGGACGACGTGATCGCGATGGACAGCCCGTGGCGCGTGCGGGTGGCCGAGCTCGCACAGAGCCTGGGCATGATGTTCATGACGCACGTCGGCGATCCCGACACGTGGTTCTCCACCAAGTACGCCGACGCATCGGTCTACGGCACCAAGTCGCAGCAGTACGTCGCGTTCGAGCGGATGCTGGACCGGTTTTCGAGCCCGTGGATCGCGGCCCATATGGGCGGCTGGCCGGAGAACCTGGGTTTCCTCTCCGGCCTGCTCTCACGCCACGACAACCTGTACCTGGACACGTCCGCGACCAAGTGGATGGTGCGCGAGCTGGGCAGGCACGAGCGGGCCGAGCTGCTCGAGTTTTTCTCGCGCTGGAAAGGCCGCATCCTCTTCGGCTCGGACATCGTGACCAGCGACGACCATCTGCACACCGGTCCGAGCGATCACCCGATGAGCGCATTGGCGGGCGATGAGCGCTCCGCGTTCGACCTCTACGCCAGCAGGTACTGGGCGCTGCGCACGCTGTTCGAGACCGACTATGACGATGAGAGCCCCATCGCGGACCCGGACCTGATGATGTGCGAGCCGGAGCGATACGACGAGACGTCGGCGCCGCGTCTACGAGGCAAGCACCTTCCGCACAAACTCTTGGCCAGCTTGTACCACGACGCCGCGACCGACCTGCTCGATCCGTTTTACGAATAAATTACGGCCCGAAGCGTTCGAGCGATTCGTCGAGTCTCGCGGCGATGAGCGCCGCCAGCGCATCGTCCCTGGGCGCCCGCACCGAGAGCGACATCGTGCTGGGCCCGAGCGGATCGACGAAGTTGGGCGTGCGATCCGTGAGCACGAGCGTCGCGCCGCGCATGCGTCCGGTGAACGGGTCGCTGGTCCGCGAGCTGCGCGGGAACAGGAACCCGCCGCCGCCGTAGACCCCGATCGCACCGCCCGAGAGCACGACGTGCCGGATCGTCGCGTTGGTGGCGGTCGAATCGATCGGCGTCTTGCCCGCACGGGGGCGGATGAACATGCGCACATGGACGAGGCTGCCGCTGAGCTCCTCCAGCGCCACCGCGGGGTCCAGCTGCTCGCGCGTCAGGTCCGTCATATACAAGTCGATCTGCCCCCGGCCGAGCGGACGAAAGGCTACCAGCTTCACCTGCGGCTCCAGCGACGTCCCGGCCTGGACCGAGGCGACCCGCACCGTCCCCCCCGTTGAACACCCGCTGAGCACCCCGATCGCGACACACAGGAGCAGCCCGGCCTTGGGAATGCTGAGGTCGGTCTTTGATCGTGTCCGGCTCACGCCCACACCATAGCCGATCCGATTATCTGGAGGGAACAGCCCGCCCCCGCGTGCGTTACACTCAGGTAGAGCGCGGGGTGGATCGCCCGCACCGCCCACCCCGGGCGGGTTGGCGCGGTGAACGGAGAAAACCCATGCCGGACACTCGCATACGCATCGTCGCGATCACGACCGGTCTGTTGCTGCTCCCGGCGTCGGCGCTGGGGCAGGCACGCGTCGGGTTCCCGAGAACCTGGAGCCCCGGCTACCGTACGGCTTCGCCCGGGCCACTCACCACCGGGCTTGTCTCATCGCCCATGCGCACCGTCGCGCCGCGGGGGGTCCACGTCGGCACCGGGTCGATCGGCTCGCACCACTTCTCGGGCAGCCGCACCGCCTTTGATCTGCACTCTTCGTCGGACGGGCTTTCACTGTCCGTGCACGTCGGGTCCGATCCGGGCTTGCTGCTCCACACGGGCGATCGCCACCTCATCGACCATCACGTCGGACGGGCAGATCACTTCCGCAGCGTCCTTGGTTTCCCGCACTTCTCTCTCTTTCCGTTTTACTACCCGTATTACGGCTGGCTGGGCTCTTCCTACGGGTACGGGTTGTACAATTCGTACTACGGCGCGATCGACGGGTCGTACTACCAGACGGTGCCGAGCACCTTTGCATACTCCGCGCCGCAGGCACAACCCCCCCAGCCGACCATGCCGCTGGCCGATGACGAGCAGGCCGCGCAGAAGCTCGGCGCGGGTCACGCCTCGGACGCGATCGACCTGTACCGCGCGTTTCTGCGCGACAATCCCGACGACGCTCCGGCCATGCGCGGGCTGGCGCTGGCCCTGCTGGCGGACAGCCGGTTCAAGGAGGGCGTCGCCATGATGGCGATGGCCTACCGCACGGACCCACCGCTGGCCGACGAGGCCATCGACACGCAGCTGTTCGAATCCGAAAAGGATCTGCGTGGACAGGTGCGGCGCTGCGTGATACATGCGAACCGCACGGGGCTGGCGTCGGCGTGGTTGACCGTGGCGGTGCTCATGCAGGCTGAGGACCGGGACGAGCGAGCCCTCAAGATGCTCCAGCGCGCCCGCGACGCCGGGCTGGACACCGTCGTCGCCGACAACCTTGTGCGGGCCCTGGGGGGGTGATGACGGGATTGGGGTGGGGCGAGGGAGTTACCATACTTGTCGCGAGATTTGTCGCGAGCCGGGCCGTCCCCGGCCCGGTCTGGTTCCGTTCTGGTTCCGCTCCAATTCCGTTCCGGATTCTGACCCCGTTCAGGTGAAGAACCGGGCCGGGGGCGGCCCGGCTCGCTTGTCCTGAGGTGACGGAGTGCTACACTCCGCCTCGCCTCGGTCTGCCCGGGGCGCAATTCGGACCGCTAGAACTACCGAGTTTGCCTGCCCCTGGCTTTGGGCAGGACAACGCCGGGTGATCCCCGGGGCCGGTGGGAGGTTGGACTCGATGGCCAAAAAAAAAGAAATCACTGAAGTCTTCAAGATTCAGGCTCCGGGTGGGCAGGCGACGCCCGCCCCGCCGCTGGGCCCGGTGCTGGGCGCCAAGGGTGTGAACCCCGGCCAGTTCATCCAGCAGTTCAACGCGGCGACGTCCAAGCTCAACGGCAAGGTGGTCGGGTGCGTGGTGACGCTGTACAGCGACCGTAGTTTCACCTTCGAGATCAAGTCTTCTCCCGCCGCGATCCTGATCAAGAGCGCCGCCGGCATCGAGAAGGGCTCCGGCGTGCCGCACACCGACAAGGTCGGCTCGATCACCAGGACTCAGGTCCGCTCGATCGCCGAAGAAAAAATGGCGGATCTCAACTCGGGCTCGATCGAGTCGGCGATGCGTGTGATCGAGGGCACAGCCCGTTCCATGGGCGTCACGGTTGAGGAGGGCTGAGGCGATGGCGACCATGAACACGCGAGCCAAGGCCAACGCCGAGATCGTTCCCGACCACCCGCTCCCCGTGCGCGAGGCGATCGCGGCGGTCAAGAAGTTCAAGGGGCCGAAGTTTGATCAGTCGCTCAACATCTGTCTGCACCTCGGGATCGACACCAAGCACGCGGACCAGGCGCTGCGCGGCTCGGTCGCTTTGCCCAAGGGCATCGGCAAGAGCAAGCGTGTGGTTGCGTTCTGCCCCGAGGACGTGGTCGAGGCGGCCCTGGAGGCCGGCGCCGTCGAGGCCGGCGGCAAGGATCTTGTCGAGAAGATCGAGAAGGGCTGGTCGGAGTTCGACGTGGTCGTGGCCTCGCCGGATATGATGCGGATCATCTCAAAGCTCGGCCGAATGCTCGGCCCCAAGGGGCTGATGCCGTCGCCCAAGGCCGGCACCGTCACGCCCAACGTCCCGCAGGCCGTCAAGGAATACGCCGCCGGCAAGCTCGAATACCGCGCCGATAAGGGCGGCAACATCCACGGCGTGCTGGGCAAGCTCAGCTTCCCGGATGATGACCTGGCCGAGAACTTCGAGCACTTCGTGGGCACGATCGTCAAGATCCGCCCGTCTACGGTCAAGGGAAAGTACGTGAACAAGATCACCATCAGCGGGACCATGACCCCCGGCGTGCAGGTCAAGCACGAGGCGTTGGCGGATTAGCCGCGCCGTGACGCAGTGTGAGGACGCGAACCATGTCCAGGAATGTCAAAGAACTGATCCTGAACGACTACAAGTCGCTGTTCAAGGGGCACGATGACGCGCTGCTGGTGAGCATCCGCGGCATCGACGCCAACAGCAACACCACCATCCGCCGCACGCTGCGTTCAAAGGACATCCGCCTCACCATCATCCGCAACGCGCTGGCCAGGCGGGCGTTCGAGGGCACTGGGCTCGAGGGGCTCTGCTCGCTGCTCTCGGGCGCCAACGCGCTGGCGTACGGCGCCGAGTCCGCCGTCCAGATCGCTCGCGAGATCGTCGATCTCCTCAAGGACTTCCCCGGCATCGAGCTCAAGGGCGCGGTGCTGGACGGGCAGGTGTTCGTGGGCGACGCAGGCGTCAAGGAGTTGAGCAGGTATCCGACCCGCGACGAGGCCATCGCCAACACCGTCACCCTCGTGCTCAGCCCCGCGCGAAACCTCATGGCGCAGGTCAAGGGACCGGGCGCGGGCATCGCGGGCATCATCCAGACCATCGAGGAGAAGCTGGAAAAGGGCGAGCAGATCGCCAGGGTCGGCTGACCCAAACCACAACGACCGTTCCACACCCGACTGGTCCGTAACGGACTAAAGCGCCGAATGGTTCGGCCCCTCTCGGGTGGGCATGACACGAGGCTCGCCAGAGTCCTCGGTTCGAAGAAGTGAGACACCATGTCTGAAGAAACCACGACCAAAGAATTTGACACCAAGATCAAGGCCCTCGGCGACAAGATCGCGGACCTGACGCTCAAGCAGGCGGTTGAGCTCGGCGACTACATGAAGGACACGTACGACATCGAACCGGCCGCCGGCGGCGCGGTCATGGTCGCGGCTGCGGGCGCCGACGCCGCGGTCGAGGAAGAGAAATCCGACTTCGATGTCGTTCTCAAGAGCTTCGGCGAGAAGAAGATCCAGGTGATCAAGACCGTGCGCGAGGCGCTGGGGCTCGGGCTCAAGGAGGCCAAGGAGCTCGTGGACAGCGCGCCGGTCAAGGTCAAGGAAGGGCTGGCCAAGGAAGAGGCCGAGGCCCTCAAGGAAAAACTCGCCGAGGCCGGTGCCGAGGTCGAGATCGCCTGATTGCCATTCCGCCAGGCGGGCGGTTGCACATTTGTTGAATATTTCTCGCCCGTCCCGCGATCGGGGCCGGTTTTTCCACAAAAAATCTGTCTTGTTCGGGACTTATACGGCCTATAACGGCGAATGTGGGCTGGCACCGCGTTTGCCACGCGCCCGCGAGGTGGGTACACTGTGCGGCTCGACGCGAGGCGTGAATCTGTCCTGCTCAACGGATGCGGTGTAAAAACGGTGCGACAGGGACCGGGTGCTGTTCAGTATCAGTGAAGAAAATCCGAGCGCGCGGTGCGTGTGTGCACGCGCGGCTGTGTAACCATCGCGAGGACTTCGATGGCTGCGACCAAGGTGCGCGACTTTTCCAAGCGTGGCGATGCGCTGAAGATCTCCGATCTGACCACGACGCAAACCGACGCCTACGAGCGGTTCCTTCAGTTCTCGAAGGGGCCCGAAGAGCGATCCGCGCAGTGTGGGCTCGAGGCGCTCCTGCGCGAGATCTTTCCGATCGAATCATACGACGGGACGATGCGGCTTGAATACCTGAACTACACGCTCGAAGAGCCTCGCTATACCCCCGACGAATGTCGCGAGCTGCGACTCACCTATGGGCGCCCGTTCCGCGTCTCCGTTCGGCTCTGGCGCGAGGGCAGGCCCGATCTCCCCGAGGAGGACATCTACCTCGGCGAGTTCCCGATCATGATGGGCGGCGGCGAGTTCATCGTCAACGGGGCCGAGCGTGTCATCGTCAGTCAGCTGCACCGCTCGCCCGGCGTGGACTTCTCCATCGTCTCGAGCGAGGGCGACCGCCCGCTCCACTCGGCGCGCATCATCCCTGAGCGCGGCTCGTGGATTGAGCTGGAAGTGACCAAGAAAGATGTGCTGTCGATGCGCATCGACCAGTCGACCAAGCTCTCGGCGACGACGTTCCTCCGCTGCCTCGACGATTCCGTCGCGGAAACCGACGCCATCCTCAGCCTCTTCTACGAGGTCAACGAGATCAAGGCCGCGGACATCAGGCCCGAGCAGTGGGCTGCCCGCTCCATCATCGACACCGAGACCGGCGAGGAGCTCGTGCACGTCGGGTGTCAGATCGGTGAGGAGGTCGTCGAGGCCGTCCTCAACTCGTCGCTCAAAGCCGTCTACGTCATCCAGAACCCTTCGGACACGCTGATCCTCAACACCGTGGCCGAAGAGAATCTCGAGCAGTTCGAGTCGGCCAAGACCGAGTACGAGCGCGCGCTGCTCAAGGTCTACTCGAAGCTGCGCCCGGGCAACCCGCCTCAGGTCGAGAAGGCCAAGCAACTCTTCGTCGAGAAGTTTTTCGACGTCAACCGGTATCGTCTGGGGCGTGTGGGCCGATTCCGCATCAACCGCAAGTTCTCGCTGGACACCCCCGCGGACCTGATGTTCATCCGGGGCGAGGATTTCCTGCGCGTCATCCAGTACATCCTCGACCTGCGGTCCAACCGGCTCGATCCCAAGACCAGCCGACCCGTGGCCCAGATCGACGACATCGACCATCTCGGGAATCGGCGCCTGCGCACACTGGATGAGCTGGCGGTCGAGGAGTTGCGAAAGGGCTTCCTCAAGCTCAGACGCACCGTCCAGGAGCGCATGAGCGTCAAGGACCCGGACGAGCTGGCCAAGATCGCTGACCTCGTCAACAGCAAGTCCATCTCCTCGGCGATCGACTTCTTCTTCGGGCGCAGCGAGCTGAGTCAGGTGGTGGACCAGACCAACCCGCTGTCGAGCCTCGTGCACGAGCGTCGCCTGTCCGCGCTGGGCCCGGGCGGGCTCAACCGCAAGCGGGCCGGGTTCGAGGTCCGCGACGTGCACATCAGCCACTACGGCCGGATCTGCCCCATCGAGACCCCCGAGGGCACCAACATCGGGCTGATCTCGTCGCTGGGCGTTTTCGCCTCGGTCGACGACTACGGCTTCCTCCGCACGCCGTACCGCAAGGTCAAGGGCGGCAAGATCACCAAGGAGATCGTCAATCTTCGCGCTGATGAGGAAATCCGGGCCGTGCTGGCGCCGACGGACGCGCTGGACCTGGACGGCACGCTCAAGAGCGGCACGATCCTGGCGCGTGTGGACGGCGAGCTGGCCGAGGTCGACGCCTCGCAGGTCGATTTCGTCGACATCGCACCCAAACAGATCGTGGGCATCTCGGCCGCCCTCATCCCCTTCCTCGAGCATGACGACGCCAACCGCGCCCTCATGGGCTCGAACATGCAGCGGCAGGCGGTCCCGCTCATCAAGGTCGATCCGCCGTGCGTGGCCACGGGTCTTGAGAAGGACATCGGCGTCAACTCGGGGATGACGGTCAAGGCCCGCGCCGCCGGCACCATCACCTACGTCGATTCCGAACGCATGATCATCGACAACTCGGACGAGTACGTGCTCCGCAAGTTCGTCGGGCTCAACGAGCGCACGTGCCAGAACCAGCGCCCGCTTGTCAGGATGGGCCAGCGCGTCAAGAAGAATCAGATCATCGCCGACGGCGCCTCGACCCGGGAGGGCGAGTTGGCGATCGGCAAGAACGTGCTCGTCGGTTTCAACACGTTCGACGGGTACAACTTCGAGGACGCCATCGTCATCTCCGAACGGCTGGTCAAGGACGATGTCTTCACGTCCATCCACATCGACTCGTTCGACGTCGAGGTGCGCGAGACCAAGCTCGGCCGCGAGGAGTTCACACGCGATATCCCCAATGTCTCGGAGAAGATGCTCAACAATCTGGACGAGCACGGCGTGATCCGCGTCGGTGCCCGCGTCGGGCCGGGCGACATCCTCGTCGGCAAGGTCAGCCCAAAGAGCAAGACCGAGCTGACGCCCGAGGAGAAGCTCCTGCACGCCATCTTCGGCCGGGCCGGCGAGGACGTGAAGAACGACTCGCTCGAGGTTCCCGCCGGCTCGTCGGGCATCGTCATCGGCGCCAAGAAGTTCTCACGCCGAATGCACATGTCCGAGCTGCAGAAGAAGCAGCTCGGCGACGATATGGCCGCGTTCGAGGCAGAAATGAACGCCACGGCCATCGGCCTGTTCAAGCAGATGACCGAGGCCATCAACCGGGTCATCGGCACGGAGATGGTCGATCCGATGACCCGCCAGAAGGTCGGCGCCAGCGATATCCCCGAGGTCATCCTCGAGCAGATCAAGACCTACGACGTCAAGTGGGCCAAGGGCTCGAAGGACGCTCGCGAGCGGGCCGAGACAATCCGCTCGCAGTTCTGGCCCCGCATCGAGGCCATCGAGTCTGAAAAGCTCCGCAAGCTCTCGCACATGAAGCGGGGCGACGAGCTGCCCACCGGCGTGCTGGAAATGGTCAAGGTCTATGTCGCCACCAAGCGGCAGCTCTCCGCGGGCGACAAGATGGCCGGCCGACACGGCAACAAGGGCGTCATCGCGCGCGTGGTCCCCGAGGAGGACATGCCGTTCATGGAGGACGGCACGCCGGTGGACGTGCTGCTCAACCCGCTGGGCGTCCCCAGCCGAATGAACGTCGGGCAGATCCTCGAAACCCACCTCGGGTGGGCGGCCCGGGTGCTCGGCTTCCAGGCCGTCACTCCCGTCTTCGACGGCGCCACCGAGGATGAGGTCCACAAGGCCATCGATGAGGCCAACGTGCACGTCGCCGCCCGGCTCAAGGAGTACGAGCAGACCGGCACGTGGCCCCATCCGCGCGAGCTGCTCGCCCACATGCCGCGCGGCGGGAAGATCCAGCTGTACGACGGCCGCACCGGCGAGCCCTTCCAGCAACGCTCCACCGTCGGTTTCATGTACCTGCTCAAGCTGCACCACCTCGTGGACGACAAGATCCACGCCCGCGCCACCGGGCCGTACTCGCTCATCACCCAGCAGCCGCTGGGCGGCAAGGCGAGGACCGGAGGCCAGCGCTTCGGCGAGATGGAGGTCTGGGCGCTCGAGGCGTACGGCGCCGCGTACATCTTGCAGGAGCTGCTCACCGTCAAGAGCGACGACGTCGAGGGACGCACGAAGATCTACGAGTCCATGGTCAAGGGCACCAACTCGCTGGAGGCGGGAACGCCGGTCAGCTTCGACGTGCTCTGCAACGAAATCCGCGGTCTCGGCATGAACATCCAGTTGGAGAAGAGAAAACTGATCTGATCTCGGCCGTCGGCCGGGCGCGGCCTTGGGAGCCCCGGCAGGTTGCGGGTTCGCACGAGCGGCAGGTGGTTCTGAGCTGGACCCCAAGCAGGAGCGTATCGATGCTCGAGAGCATTTACGACCGGATCAACGACTACGGCAGCGTGAAAATCAGTTTGGCTTCCCCGAACGATATTCGCAGTTGGTCATTCGGTGAGGTCAAAAAGCCCGAGACGATCAACTACCGCACATACCGGGCCGAGAAAGACGGGCTTTTCTGCGAGCGCATCTTCGGTCCGGAGCGGGATTGGGAGTGTGCGTGCGGCAAATACCGCGGTACCAAGCACAAGGGCATCATCTGCGATCGGTGCGGCGTCAAGGTGACCCACTCGCGGGTCCGCCGCAAGCGCATGGGTCACATCAACCTGGCCGCGCCGGTGGTGCACATCTGGTTCTTCAAGGCGATGCCTTCGCGGCTGGGCAATTTGCTGGATATGAAGACCGCCGATCTGGAGAAGGTGGTCTATTTCCAGGACTACGTCGTGATCGACCCGGGCGATTCGCCGCTCGAACGACAGCAGGTTCTGTCCGAAGAGGAATACCGCGACGCCCAGACGCGCTACGGCAGCTCGTTCAAGGCCTTGATGGGCGGCGACGCGATCAGGTCCCTGCTGCAGCAACTCGACCTGCAAGCCCTCTCCGATTCGC
>JADFGU010000102.1 GCA_022567535.1 Planctomycetota bacterium
GGACCAGGCGGCAGCGATCTCGCTTCGAGACGCTGATCGACTCGCCGCGTGCGAACGTGCGCGTCAGACCGCCCGACTCGTCCAGCTGCTGCTTGGAGCGGTCGGGCATGAAGCGGATCACGAACAGGAACTCGCCCTGGTCGTTCTGGTACCGCAGGTCGTAGCCGTGGGGGGGCACGCCGCCCATCCACCACCCGCCGTCGACGCGCGACATCAACCCCCGGATCGTGACCTTGGACAGATCCTTGGATTCCTGACGGGCCTGCCACTGCTTGACCGGCCGGATCAGATCGTCGGTCTCGCTGCCGTTGAAACCCTCGGAGGTGTACACGACCTCGACACCGTTCTGCTTCAGGATGTGCCGGTAGTACCCGGCCTCGTCGTTGTCCAGCCGGCCGAAGCGCTTGACGTCGTAGACGACTACGGCGGCGAAGTCGCAGTGCCCGTTCTGGGTGAATGCGACCATCTCCTGGAAGGCCGGGCGGTTGCCCGCCTTCGTGCCGCTGATGGCGTCGTCGACGTAGAAGCGGAGCAGCCGGATCTCGTGCTGCTCGCAATACTGCTCGATGGCGCGTTTCTGGTCGGGGATGGACTGCTCCTGGCGATCGGTCGAGCGCCGCACGTACCCGACGGCCCGGCCCTCCCGGTGACAGCGCGGCGACTTCGTACCGTTCTTTCGCGGCATGGGCGGTCTCCTTGGAATGTGCGGCGCCGAGAACTCCCTCGGCCGGCGCCGACCCCGGCGGGCGATTCGAGTCTCCGTTCTTCGCCCGACGGGGAAGAGCGGGAATACACCGGCTCGCCCGGGCCGGGGCCGGCCGCCGAACCGAGGGGACTGGCGGGGGCCCTGACACGGCCATAGGGCCATGAGAGCGCCCCGATAGCAAGGCGGATTCGGCTGATATCGAGCAGAATCTCGCTATTGCCAAGATCGAGGCCGAGTATCCGGAAGCGCTCCGGGGCACACGGCCCCACGTCGGCCCGACACGGGCCGCGTGTCGCCCATCGCGCACCCTCATGGCCCAGCCCTCGCCTCTTCGCTCACCGCCCCGGTTCGGCCCCGTCGTTCCGCGACGCGCCGCCGACCACCAACTCGCGCCACTTCGTGGGGGTCATCCGGAACGGTTCCAGGAGCGCCTCGATCCGCTTGCTCGGCCGGCTGGTCGAGTAGCTGCCCGTGGCCCAGGACGCGGTCTTCGTCCAGCCCGCCCGTTCCGCGACGGACAACGCCTGCTCGTAGGTCAGCGCGTGGATCACGGTCTGTTCGGGGGCGTCGACGTGCCAGACGTAGGCCATGATCAGGTCCGAGATGCGGGCGTACTTCTGATTCAGCGAGAACGCCCGCTTCGACGACGCCTTCATCTGGATCGGCCGTGCGGAGAACCGGTCGACCTGCGCGGAGAGATCCGCGTAGGCGATCAGGTCCACGCCCCGGTCGCGCTGGGGAAGAGCGACCTCGAGCCCCGCGCGCAGCAGCTGGTCGATCAGGCGGCTGCGGCCCAGCAGCTCGATCATCTGGGTGTCGAGCCGGAGTTCCTGCACGGCGCCCGATTCGGGCGGTCCGCCGTGCTCGGATTCGGATTGGAGAGTCTTCATGGCGGCGCTCCAGTGCGCCAAGCGCCATGCCGCCGGCCCGGTGCGAACGCTCCGCCGAAAAAAGGGGCGCCGAACCGAGCCTGCCATCGAGGCCCCCGCCAGGGGGACACACAACACAGCACCTGGCCGACGCCCCCTTGCGGGGGCGCGGTCCAGGCACTGCCGTTGTGTTCAAGAGCCTCCTTGAGAAGGCTCAGGCTGGCGGTTTCTCGATGAGCAGCACCTGACGCTCGCGCGTCGTTCGAATTGTCCGGCCGGATACCCGGCCGAGAATCACGTCTCCTTCGGTCAATCAGGCAACTCGCCCCAGCACGTGCGGGAGCGGCTGCCGATGCACAATAGAGGCTCAACGGGGCCCGCCTGTCAAGGCGGCCCCGGATTCCGCTCAACGGCCCCCGGCTGCCCGCGCAGATCCGCCATTCTCACGCGATCTGGAAGACCGAGGAGTAGTTTGTCGGATCCAGCGCCTCCCTGATCACCATCTCCAGCGCGTCGGGCCCGTCGTCGTGGGCGCCCAGCGGGAACTGCCGCAGCTGCTCCATCAATGTGCCGTGCCGGCGTGAGAACCGCACGACCCCCCGCGTGACCAGGGGCTCGAGGACCTCGATCCTCGTCTGTTTGTTCGACCGGTGATCGACCTGCTCGATGTCGATGGAGATCCTGTGCCGCTTGAGCTCCTGCTCGAGCTGATCGACGAGCAGGACCTGGAACTGGTTGGTCTCGACGACAAACGTGTAATACTCGTACATCTTGGCGAGCGTGACGATCCGGTCGATCGTCTCATTGGGCGTGCGCCTGGCGATGTCCGCGTCGATGACGTAGACCCGGTCGTATCTCCTGTCTATGACGGCCGTGATGATCGCCGAGTAGTCGCCGCGGCTGTGCCGCTTTCCCAGGCTCGGATCGCACGCGCCGTAGATGCGGGCCCTGTGGCCGAGCTTGTGGAGCATATCCTGCACGTCCTCGAACTCGGGCCTGTCCACGCTGTCCCAGTACCGGAAGTTTGACTCCCTGAACAGGCATTTCTCGGGGTCCAGCGGCTCGTTCTGTTTCTCGGACTGGAACGAGGCGCGGCCGTCGACGGCGCGCATACGCATCAGCGATTCGTAGTTCTCCCATTGGGGCCAGAGCACCTTGGTCCCTTGGCGCATCTCAGCGCGGTGCTCCTCCAAGAACAACTCCGCTCCTCGCTCTCCGGTCTCTTCCTCGAACTCCGCGTCCCCGTACAGGATCTGCTCCCACTGATCCCACAGGTCCGTCCGCTCGCTGAAACTCTCGACCGCCCGGTAGATCCGGCTCTTCCAGCCGGCGCCCTTCCCGAGCGACTTGTCCCTGTGCGTCAAGTTGGCCAATAGCGCGTCGTAGTGCAGGATCGTCCCGACCACGATCACATTGGTCCGCGGCTCTCCCGTCTTGAGCAGCGTCTTCTCGAACCAGCTGCGGAGTTTCTCGCGCTGCTCGGCGGACTCGGTCTGGCCCGGGTCCTCCAGGTCGTCCACGATGATCAGGTCCGGCCGATGCTGCCTGCGTTTCGAGCCGCGGATGCCCTGATTGGCGCCGACGGCCTTGATCGTGACGCCGTTGGGCAGGGTGATCTCGGTGCCCCGCCACGGCTTGGCAGGCTTCCGCTCGCCCGGCGGGAAGCAGACGCCCGGGAAGTCTCGATGCAGGAGCGGATTCGACTCGATCTCGTGCTTGATGGTGTGCAGGATCGCCGCCGCCTGGTCTTTGGTCGACGAGACGATGAGAATGAACTTCTCCTTCTCGAACAGTGCGGACCAGAGCACGTACGCCTGGCCCACGACCGTGGTCTTGGCGTGGCCTCTGGGCGCGGCGATCGCGATCCGACTGCCTCGATCCTTGCTCATGCGCTCCAGGATCTGGAACAGCTCCTTGTGCATGCGTGAAGGATTGAGCTCGAAATAGTGGCCGAGGTACGATTCCGCGAAGACGTGGGGTGAGGACGCCGCGATCTCAAGTCGCAGCCGGCTCGCTTCCGCACGGATCAAGGGCAGGTAATTAGTTCTCACGCTTTGCATTGCGTCTCCTTTCGATCTGCTCTCTGATACTTCCGACCCCCCAGTTGATCTTGGATTGCTCAACCGCCTTCAGAAGCTCCAACATTCTGATCCATTCCTCGGAGTATGCGCCCCCGGTGCGGTCGATCGCTTGTCTCAACTGTTTGATCTCCCGTTCCGTCTCTTCGAACTGCGGGATGTCACCGATCGTGTGTGAAAGCGTCGCTGTGAATTCCTGCGCGGCCGTCGGCAGATACCCCAGACTCTGCAGCCGTTGCGTCAGGTCGCTCAGGATCGAAAAACACACTCGCTCGCCCTCCACCCGCACCGCGGGCGGGGTGTCCTTGGGACGCGTGGCGCGACGGATCCGCTGCATGCATTGGTCGGCCTCTGCCATCAGTCGGCCCGCAACAACGCCCGCCAGCCGCGGATCGCGGTCGATAGCGCCCTCCTCTTGCAGCGCCTTGCGATCACGCGCGATTGTCCGCTCGCTGACCTTGAGAAAGTCGGCAGCTTCGGCAACGGACAGCCCCTCTGAGATCACATGCCCCACGCAGGCACGCCGGTCCTCGGGAGAGAGGAGCTTTGGATCCAGCGCTCCTTGTTTGATCTCGCGGATCGTCTGCAAGACGCCCCGCCCAGATTCTTTGAGTTCATCGGTCATGCCGCGTCCTCCCGTTCCGTGATCCGGTACCGCTCCGCGATCTCCGGGTCGACCGAAGATTCACCCGCGAACGCGATGAACCGGCGCACGATCAGATCGCAATACCTCGGGCTGATCTCGACGCCGAAGCACCGGCGTCCCAGCCGCTCGGCGGCGATGAACTGCGTGCCCGAGCCCGCGAACGGCTCGTAGCAGATCTCGCCGCGTTGCGTGTGCTGCCGCATCGGGATCTCGAACACCTCGAGCGGCTTGGGTGTCGGGTGGTCGGGCCGCTCCCTGCCGTTGGGGATCGTGTCGATCTCCCAGACCGTCGAACGGCGAGACTGATCGGCGCGGGGCGGCACGTGCCCCTTGAGCCAGCCCATGAAGCACGGCTCGTGCCGCCACAGGTACCAGGTCCGGGTGGGCACGCCCTTGTTCTTCACCCAGATGATCTGGCAGTGCACGAATGCGCCGCACTCATTCCAGACCGACTCGAGCATCGCCTGGCGCCGGCTGGCGTGCCAGCAGTACCACGCGGCGTCCTCCCTGATCGCCTCGTTGACCGCCACGCGGCAGAAGTTCTCGTACAAGGCGGGATCGCCATCGTTGTCGTCCCAGGTCGCCCCGTACGACGCCGACCAGCTCTTCCGTTCCCCGCCCTTGCCCCCGCGCCCTCCCCGACCGCGCCCACGCTTCGTACCGGGGTGGTTCGTGCCGTCGTAGCCGACCAGGTACGGCGGATCGGTCGCAAACAGGGTGGCGCGGCTGCCCTCCATCAGCCCGCGGATCGACTCCGCATCCGTCGCATCGCCGCACAACAATCGGTGCTGACGATCCGGGTTGCGGCCGAGCAGGATCAGATCGCCCGGCTGCGTCACCCACGGACCGGCCGCCTCCAGGGCCGCGTCGATATCAAAGGTCTCGAGCTGGCCCGACCGGCCGTCATCCAGGATCTCGTCGATCAGATCCTCGGCCTCGCCGAGATCGAACCCCGTCAACTCCACGTCCAGTTCCGGCGTCTGGATCATCTCCTGGAGCAGCTCCGCGAGTCTCTGCTCGTCCCAGTCGCCGGAGATCTTGTTGAGCGCGATGTTCAGCGCCTTCTCGCGGTCCAAGGGCAGATCGACCACACTGACCTGCAGAACGGTTTCGCCTTGGGCCTTGAGGATCTTGAACCGCTGATGGCCGCCCACCAGGTGGCGGGTCCGCCGGTTCCACACCAGCGGCTCAACGCAGCCGAACTCGTCCATGCTGCGGGCGAGTTTCTCGTACTCCGGGTCGCCGGGTTGCAGGTCCCTGCGTGGGTTGTACGGGGCGGGGTTGATGCGGGTGATAGGGACAGTGCACAAATCCATGGGCGTAACTCCTCGGCGTCATTGACACTAGAAGTTACGTTCCAGCCAGCGTGTTGTCCGTCCCTCAACCGTGAGTTCAGCGGGACTCACGTAGGTCCGGCGGCGGCGAGTCCAGCCGGTAGTACCCGCGGGTGCTCTTCCAGACGACGGTCAGGCCCGTGCGGCGGATTGCCGCGATTCTTTTGCGAATCGTATCTTCGCTTATTGGTTTACCCCTCACGAGATCCCCCAATTGCCTGGCAGTCAGCGCCTTGCCTTCCAACATCTCCCACACTTCAAGCAGCGCCTCGGACAGCATCGGCTTGATCGGCGGTGTTTCTTTAGGAGGAGTATCGTCGTCGGGAAACTCGCCGTCAAACCGTCTCGCCAGCTCGATGACATCGGGTGGTGGCTTCAGATCGTGCTTCACGAACCAAGCCTCCACTTCGACCGATGTCAGGTGGTACGCGTGGGAGTTGTGGTCGAAATCATCGCCGCTTGGTCCTTCGATGTTCGGAGTGAATGATTGTCGTATCAGGTACCAGCATCCCTCGTAGACTGGTTTGCCGTGTCCGCTGATGTCCATCAAGAACTCTCTGCAACCCGGCTGCGGCCGGCCGTGCCACATCCGGAACTTCAGCGCACTGTAACCGGCCATGTCCATCAGCCCGCCACGAAACACGCCATCGCTGTAGTAGACTCGCATTTTCATGCGCATCGTCTCCCGTGTGTCCAGCCGCCCGTCAGCCGGACCGTGCAGAATCATAGTGGGCGGTACTCTGCGGATCCGTGACGCGATTGGCACTCCTGATACTTTCTCACATGACGGCTCTGCCCATGCCAGCGTGAAGCAACTCCGAATCCTGTTTCAGCGCGCTATGAGCCCAAAGCGACGATTCCGCCTTGCATGGGCTCCGGACTCTGGTAAGATGGCCACATGCGATGCGGAGACAGAATAATGAATGCGCTCGCATGCGGATTGGTGCTCCTCGTAGGTGGATGCACGCTCCAGTTTTCAGGGGGCGATCGCAACCGAGAGCTGGAGTCCTCGATGCGGATCCTCCTTGACCACGGCTATCGGATCGAGCATGTCAACGGAGTGGGGATTGTGATCGTGCCGCCCGTTGACGCGCACGCCAGCACGTTGGTGGTTCCCGATCACTTCGGCAGCCACACGCACGCGCATCTGCGGAATTCCGATCGCCATTTTCAGAGAACCAATCACGACAGGAGGCGCCGGTAGTACGCGAGAAGTGGACCGGCAGTTTGCTGCACTGCCCACGAACCAAACGGCATCCGGTTCGTCTGGGTTTGACACGGTATCACAAAACGCTGGCCCGCTACTCACCGTCGAGCTGCCGCATCCACTCGAGCAGCTTGGGCCATTCCCCGTGCACAGTCGCCTGCTGCACCCGTGCTCCACGGTCGCCCAGGACACAGATCGATGTGCTCCGCTTGTGGACATCCAATCCGACATACCGCATGGGAAGCCTCCTTTTGTTACCCCGATCGTTGCCGCAGTCCCATGACCACAGGGCAACTGCCGGGGACAGGCTTCCTCATAGAATCACTACGGGGTCAGGAAAAATAATTGTCGTCAGGAGGGATCCGCGCGAAGTCAGGTAACTCGGCCGGGCCTTGCGTCATTACACCACGGGCAGCCGAATTACCGTTGCGCCATTCTCTGCGCCATCGTCCAACGGCGCGTCTACCGGTATCTCTGGCGGCGGCAGCCCCAGGATCTTGCGGGCTCCGGCCTCGAACCAATAGAGCCTCACATCACACAGTGAGTCCTCGTGCGTCAATGTGCCGAAATCCGAATAGGCGTGCCCCGGACAGCCGGAATGACACAACGTCCGCCATTTACAGGATTTGCAGCGGTCGATCTCCCGGCTCCTCGCCGAGCACCGATCGGCAAGCTCCCGCACGCGAGAGCCGTTGAGAATCTCCGAAAGGCTCTCTTTCCTGATGTTTCCGATCCGGTGCTCCGCTTCCACAAACAGCTGACAGGGATAGACGTTGCCGACGCAATCAATACGAGGAGCTGACGGGATCTCGCATCTCATCCGTGGGAATAATCCCCTCGTAACGTCCAGACCTCCGAAGACGTTGCCCCGGACCTCGGTCCGGTGCGGCTTAAGCCTGAGGAAATCCGTCCCGAAGCGAACCCATTGCGCTGTCGTGGGCGCAAGCTGGTTCCAGACCGACTTGGCCCGACCCTGATTGTTGAGTTGTGAGAAGTAGATCGAGTCGATGCCGCGGTCGTCGGCATAGTCAACGAGACGTCTGGCGCGCCCGATGCTTTGTTGCGTCAGGGCCACGAAGAGGCGCATTCTCGGGCCGAAACCGTGAGCAAGAAGCAGGTCAATCCCGGCGATGATCTTGTCGAAGGTGCCTACTCCGCGGATCGGGTCGTTTGTCCCGGGATCGGGACCGTCGAGACTTACCTGCACATACGCCTTGAGGTCCGCGAGCCGCGCGACGAACATCACTGGCATTTCAACCGCATC
>JADFGU010000103.1 GCA_022567535.1 Planctomycetota bacterium
GCGTAGACGACCGGCGGGCCGAACGATGAAGGGCATGAGCGTGAAGTCCGACCCCCCCGAATCCAGCGACGAACTGAGACTGGCGCCGGGCGTGTCGATCCCGGCCGATCGTGTGCGGATGTCGTACTCGTCCAGCCGGGGGCCGGGCGGGCAGAATGTCAATCGGCGGGCGACCAAGGCGGAGCTTCGCCTATCGATGGCGGACCTTCCCGTCAGCGATGGAGCGAAGCGTCGGCTGCGCATCAGGTCCGCCCACCTGGTCACCGCCGCGGGCGAGCTGGTCATCACGTGCGACAGGTACCGATCGCAGAGCCACAATCGGCGGGCGTGCATGCACCGGCTGTGCGAGCTCGTGGCGCTGGCGATCGTCGAGCCCCGGAAGCGACGCAAGACCAGGCCCACACGGGGCTCGATTCAGCGCCGGCTGGACTCAAAGCGGCGTCGATCGGACACAAAGCAGCGCCGGCGTCCGCCGGACGGGGAGTGACGAGCCGCGACCGGCAGGGAGCGATTCCACCTCCGATCGACGAGCCGCAACCGGCAGGGAGCGGTAGTTCGACGACCCCTCACGCGATGGTCACGTTCCAAAGCACTCCCTCCCGGTCGTGCCTCGTCCACGCGCGCGCGACCCGCGCTCCGCAACGAGCCGCGACCGGAAGGGAGCGGTAGTTCGACGACCCATGTCGCGATGGTCACGCCCCGGAGCACTCCCTTCCGGTCGTGCCTCGTTGGGATTGGGAGCGGTGGTTCGACGATCCATGTCGCGATGGTCACGCCCCGGAGCACTCCCTTCCGGTCGTGCCTCGTTATGGGAGCGCGGGCACTTCCGTCTGGTTTCTCGTCGTCAACATATCGATGTGCGCGGGCGCAATCGGTGGCGCCGGACGCGGGTGCGTCAGCGCTTGCGCCTGCCCGAGCTGATCCGCCCGTGCATCCGCTTGATGGGCATCCTGGTCGGGACGATCCCGCCGGGGAACCTGGACCGATCGACCTTGCCGGGCTTGATGACGAAGTCCGTGCTTCGGAAGCGGTTCTTGGCCCGCAGCTCGTCGATGCGCCGCTGCTCTCGTTCCTGCACACGTTTGTGATCGTCCGGCACGGGCCCGGGCTTGAAGTCGGGGTACTCGAGCTTGGGGATCTCGCTGTTGATGAGCACCTCGATGTCGGTGAGCAGCGAGCCCTGCTCGGGCGTGACCAGCGACCACGCGACGCCATCGCGACCCGCACGCGCCGTGCGTCCGATCCGGTGCACGTACATCTCCACGTCCTCGGGCAGGTCGTAGTTGATCACGTGCGTGATGCCGTCGATGTCGAGTCCGCGGCTGGCCAGGTCCGAGGCGATCAGCACCGACAACTGGCCGCGGTGCATCTTCTGCATGACGGCGTTGCGTTTGGACTGGGGCAGGTCGCCGTGGATCCCGTGCGCCTCGATGCCGGCCTTCGTCAGATAGCGGACCAGGTCATCGACGCTGCGCTTGAGCCGACAGAACACGAGCGTCAGGTCCGGCTCCTCGTGCGTGAGCAGGTGCTTGAGCAGCCTGCGCTTGTCCCACGCCTGCACCGGCAGGTGGAACTGCCGCACCTGAACGACAGTGAGCGACCCGCCGGTGGTGACGATCTTCTCGGGGTTGCGCATGTATGAGCGTGCGAGCCGCTCGATGTCCGACGAGATGGTCGCCGAGACGAAGATCGTCTGCCGATCCCTGGGGCACTTGCCCAGGATCTTTCGGATGTCCTCGCGAAACCCGATGTCCAGCATCCGGTCCACCTCGTCCAGGACCGCGAAACGGACGTTCTTGAACGGGAGCAGCCCGCGCTGGTTCATGTCCATGACCCGCCCGGGAGTTCCGACAATGATCTCTGGGCGTTGTTCGAGTCGCTCGGCCTGGGTGTGGATCCGCTGGCCGCCATAGATCGGCAGCACCTTGAGCGGCGTGTGCTGGCCGATCTCGCTCAGGTCCTTGGCGATCTGGATGGCCAGCTCGCGCGTTGGGGCGAGGATGAGCACCTGCCCCGGGATGCCCTCAGTGACCATCTGGAGAATCGGGAGGCCGAACGCCGCCGTCTTGCCCGTCCCGGTCTTGGCCTGTCCCAGGATGTCGCGCCCCTTGAGCGCGATGGGGATCATGTCCGCCTGGATCTGCGTGGGGCACGTGTACCCGAGGCTCTTCACGCTTTCCAAAAGGCTCTTGCTCAGGCCGAGCTGCTCGAACGTGATGTTCCGGGCGAAGATCTCGTCGGCGTCGGCGCCGACGTGCGCGTCGGGAGGGTCGGTGGGCTGGTGGGTTGTCGAGGTCGAATCGGTCTGTTCGGTCATCTTCTGTGCCGCCGACGTGCCGCTCGCCGCGGGATGACAGACGCGGTCGGCCGGGGCTGGAACCGGGCGGTTCCGTCGGCCGGGGGCGTGCATCATCCCGCGTGAGGCGTTCGCGCGGGCGATCGCTCCGTACGTTGTGGACCGGCCGGGGCCCACCCGACGATTCCGCCGCACGGGAGAACATCCGACCCGCCGGCGCTTAGGGCCGACTCAGTCACCAATAGTAGGTCGGTCCCCCGGGGCGGGCAGCATGAGGGTTTCGTTGGGGGTGGGGGGGACCGTCGGGGTTCCGGGCGACATCAGAGCACTCCCTCCCGGTCGTGCCTCGTTAGAACTCCGGAGCACTCCCTTCCGGTCGTGCCTCGTTGGGAGAAGCACTCCCTTCCGGTCGTGCCTCGTTGGGGGAATGCGATTGCGTACGAGCCGCGACCGGGAGGGAGCGGTGGTTCGATGATCTGTGTCGCGATGGTTATGCCCTGAGCACTCCCTTCCGATCGTGCCTCGTTGGGGGAATGCGATTGCGTACGAGCCGCGACCGGGAGGGAGCGGTGGTTCGACGACCCATGTCGCGATGGTTATGCCCTGAGCACTCCCTTCCGGTCGTGCCTCGTTGGGATTGGGAGCGGTGGTTCGACGATTCATGTCGCGATGGTTATGCCCTGAGCACTCCCTTCCGGTCGTGCCTCGTTAGGAGCCCGAAGCACTCCCTTCCGGTCGTGCCTCGTAAAACCTCGGAGCGCTCCCTTCGGGTCGCGCCTCGTTGGGAGTGGGAGCACTCGCGGAGTCAATCGCCGCGTCGATGAGCGTCGGCGTCCTTGATGCGCGTGCGCTCGATCAACGCGAGGTGCTTCATGAGCGTGGCAGCCGCGGTCGCACCCGCCGCTGCCCACCCGCGCGGGCCGTCCAGGAACGCTCGCCTGAGGATCAGTTGCTTGACGAACGCGCCGGCGGGCGAGACGAGGAGCGCGAGATAGCTGCCGCGTTTGCCGGCGTCGGCGAGGCTCTGCGCGCTGGTGCGTGCGTGGCGGACCTGGTTGTGCAGGTGGTCGGTCATGTCGGCGAACGAGTCGTGCCGGAGCGTGCCGACCAGATCAGCAACCCGGGCCTGCCTGCCGCTCATGCCGCCCGCTGTGGTCAGGAGTTCGAGCCGATCGTGCGGGTCGAGCCCGGTCCAGCGGGCCGCGTTGCGCTGCACCAGGCGCAGCCGTTTCTCGGGCTGCCACGCGTGATCGAGAAACCGTCCCGCGTACCACACCTTGCGGTTCACGCGGTAGCCCACGATGAGCGGGTCGAGATCCGTATCGCGCCCGATCGCGTGCTCGATCGACGTGCGAAGCTCCGGCTCGACGCTCTCGTCCGAATCGAGGCACAGGATCCAGGGCCTGGTGCACGCGTCGAGTGCGGCCTGCTTGGTCTTGACGTGGCCCATCCACTCGATTCGCTTGATGCGGGCGCCGTGCGATTCGAGGATCTTGATCGTGCCATCGGTCGAGCCCGAGTCGAGCGCCACGATCTCGCGGGCCAACCCCTTGACCGAATCGAGCGTTCGGCCGATGGTGGCCTGGTTGTTCCTGCACACAATGGCGACGGACAATGGCAGCGGCATACCCCACTAGCAAAGCAGACCAGCAGCCTCCGGGCAAGTCGAACCGTCGCGACGCGCTGTCGCTTTCTCACCTGAGGCGCGGGCCACACGTGATCTCAGATCAGATGTTGCGTCGAGATGTGTGCGGGACGCCGAGTCTGAGCCCGCGAAGGCTCGGATACCTCCGATGACCATCCACACGCCCGAGATCCGAGCCTTCGCCCGCGGCGGGCTCAGACTCGGCGTCCGCGGGCTCAGACTCAGCGTCCGCTCGCCTGCGATCGTACAGATCGAAACTGCCCGCGGAGCCGTCCGGGCCCGCACTCGCTATCGTCCGCCCATGGCCGGATCTCGCGTCATCAAGATCGCTCCGGGCGAGGACGGGCAGGCCTGGGCCGATACGCTCTCAGACCGCGCCTGGCGCGACCAGGCCGAGCTGCTCAAGCGCGACAACGACGTGAGTGTGTGGCGGGCACAGATGCTGGGGCGCGGCGTGGTGGTCAAGTGCTGGTCGCTCAATCGGCTCAAGCGGAGGCTTCAGGTGATTGTGGGCGCGACGCCAGCCGCGCGACAGTGGCGCGGTGCAGCGTGGCTACAAGAACACGAGATCCCGACCGCCGATCCGTTCGTGATCGTGCGTACGACGTTCGACGGGCAGCCGACCGAGTGCTTTGTCATGCGGGCGCTGATTGGCGAAACCGTGTTCGATCACCTGGCCGGGGGCGATCTGACGGTTCGCCAGGAGCATGCGCTCGCTCGCCTGATCGGGCGACAGATCGCTCAGATCACGCTGCACAACCGCTTCAATCGTGACCACAAGCCGTCCAATCTCATCGTCACGCGAACCGGCGACCCGACGCCGATCGTGGCGGTGATCGACAGCGTCGCGATCCGGCGCGCGACGCGCAAACTCGATCATCTCTGCTCGATGCTCGCGGACCTTGCGATCGAGCCGACCGGGTGCGGGTGTCCGCCCCGGCGCACGCTGGCCATGCGGTGCGTGCTCGAAGCCCTGGCCAGCATGGTCAGCGATGGCCAGCCGAATGACGAAGACCCGGCCACACTCCGCAACGAGGTGTGGGCAGCGGTGATGAGTGTGATGGCCCGGAGAGGCGACCTGACGCCCAGGATCGACCCGCTCGCAGATGTTCGGCGCTCGGACGGGTAGCGCGGGGCGGCGGGATCGGGTAGAGTCTCGCATTGGTTGATGCACCCTTCTCTGGACGCACACACTTGCAGGACGCACACATGCCCACGAAAACACGGACGCGAACGACGCCCACCCCGATGCTGATTCCGTCGCTGATCCCGCCGCCCAAGCCGGATTACCAGATCAAGGCCGACCCCCGGGCCCGCGTCTACGTTGGTGACTGCCGGGAGGTGATCCCCCGGCTGGAAGAGTGCGAGGCCGGCGAGGTCGATCTGATCTTCGCCGACCCGCCGTTCAACCTGTCGCGAGCCTATGACGAATGGCACGACGCCATGCCCGAGGACGAGTACCTCGACTTCACCTACGCGTGGCTGGACCTGAGCGTCGATGCGCTCAGGCCCGGCGGGGCGCTGTGGGTCAACATCCCGGACACGTGGGCCGCCGAGATCGTCATGCACCTCAAGGGCGGCCGGGGGAGCGCCCGCTGCATGACCATGATCAACTGGTGCATCTGGCATTACCGGTTCGGGCAGAACACCACGGGCCGATTCATCAGCTCGAAGGTTCACGCGCTGTTTTTCGTCAAGGGCGGGGCTGCGCACACCTGGAACGGCCGGGACGTGGTCGAAATGTCGGATCGGCGGTCCATCTACTTCGACAAGCGCACGGAGAACAAGCGCGACGGGATGCCGGCCGGGATGCGCCTGCCGATGGACGTCTGGTACGGCAAGTTCTGGGGCCGCGTCCAGGGCAACAACATGGAGCGGCGCGACTACCACGACAACCAGCTGCCCGAGCTGTACCTGGAGCGCGTGATCCGCGTCAGCTCCAACGCGGGCGACCTGGTCATGGACCCGTTCCTGGGCAGCGGCACCACGGGCGTCATCGCGCACGCGCTGGGCCGACGATTCATCGGCATCGAGTTCAGCAAGGCGAACGCGAAGAGTTCATTCGAGCGGATCAAGGCCGGGCCCGTGCGCGAGCTGGGCGCGATGAAGGGCGCCAGCACAGCGATCTTCGGGGCTCGGGGCAAGCCGCGGCACGCCGCAGCCGACCGATGACGCGCCCGCGACCGCGTTGAGACCCTCGCCATGATCCAGCCGAATGCGTTTGTGGGCGGGCGCCCGTAGATTCCTTATTCGGGGCCTGGATGGGGAATCGCCTGGAATTGTCTCAGAAACATCTTGATTCTCGGGCATCGAACTGTCATACTGGCGCCACAACAGTCTGATGCCCGTCAACGCATCACCAAGGGAGAAGAATATGCGGAAGTTATCACTCAGTATCGCAGCTGCGACCGCTCTTGCCGTGTCGTCGCACGCGTCGGCCCAGACGCTGGATCTGTGCTATGACGTGGTCGCCATCGGTGGCGGCCTGTTCGAGTACACGTTCGTGTGCGAGACCGACGCCGGGTGGGCGCCCGGCATGGGGTGGCGCTGGTACATCTTCGGCGACCAGATGTCGGCCCCATCGCCCATGACCGGCGTCTCGATGACGTCCGCCGTCCCGGGGCCTTGGACGATGCTGGCCTCCACCGGCGGGTTCCACAACGGCCCGACATTCGCAGGAGTGCTGGACTACTGGATTCCCATCACCGCCGGCGAGACGCTTGTATGGTCCTGCACGTCAACCGCTGTATTGCTCCAGGGTGATTTGCTCTTCAGCACGATCGCCGGAACGATTGGCGGAGCGGTCGCACCCAACTTCAAGGTCGCCACACAGGGCTGCCCCAGCGCCTGTCCCTGCGCGTGCGACTGGGACCCGGACCCGGTGTGCGATATCTTCGACTTTCTGGCGTTCCAGAACGGATTCGTCAACAGCGACCCGTGCGCGTGCGGCTATGATCCGGACCCGGCGTGCGACATCTTCGACTTCCTGGCGTTCCTGATCGAGTTCGTCATCGGTTGCCCGTAGCGTTCAGGCATCCGATTCACCGACGCTTCTTGGAGCCCCGCGCCGGCGGGGCTCTTTTTCGCGTGCCCGGACCGTGGCTGCACGTCTCCGAACAAGTGCTTCGTGGCTGGTGCGTCCGGGCCCGAAGAACGCGTGCCTGATCCGGCTACTGGTCGCGCCACAATGCGGCCGGATCGATCCCGTCGAGCTCCTCGATCGTCGCGTCCGATGGTGGGCGCTCGCGCTGCAGCCCGGCCGCGACAGCCTCCGCCTCGCGCATCACGGCCAGCAGGTTCTCTCCGAGCACCTTGCGGACATCGTCGTCGCTGAACCCGCGTCGCAGCAACTCAGCGAACAGGCTCGGGTACTTCGACACGTCCTCGAGCCCCACCGGGAGCGACCCGATCCCGTCAAAGTCCGACCCGATGCCCACGTGGTCGATCCCCGCGACCCGTGCCACATGCTCGATGTGGTCCGCCACGTCGCCCAGCGTCGCCCTGGGACTCGGGTGGTCTTGATCCCACCGGGCCATGGCCGCGGCCACAGCTGGCGCGTCGTCGGGGAGCTCGTCCTGGAACCGCTGCTGGGCCTGGCGCCGGCGCTGCGTGTGATCGTTGAGCGGCTGCGAGAGATACCTCGGCACAAACGTGATCATCACCACGCCGCCCTGGTCCGGCAGGCGTGCCAGCACGTCGTCGGGCACGTTTCGCGGGTGGTCGCACAGCGCCCGGGCCGACGAGTGCGAGAAGATCACCGGCGCCAGGCTCACGTCCATCGCGTCGTGCATGGTCGCGGGCGCCACGTGCGAGAGGTCGACGAGCATGCCCAGGCGGTTCATCTCGCGCACAACCTCCTCGCCGAACGCGGTCAGCCCGTCGTGCCGCAGTTCATCGGTAGCCGAGTCGGCCCAGAACGTGCCCTTGGAGTGGGTGAGCGTCATGTACCGTGCGCCCAGCGCATACGTCGCGCGCAGCACCGCCAGCGAGTTCTCGATCGAGTGCCCGCCCTCCATGCCCATCATCGACGCGATGCGGCCCTGCTTGAAGATGCGCTCGATGTCGTCGGCTGTGTACGC
>JADFGU010000104.1 GCA_022567535.1 Planctomycetota bacterium
AGGTGCAGGCCCGCGAGATCGACCTTCGGGTGAGCATCATTCCCACGCCCTTCGGCGAGGCGGTGGTGCTGCGCATTCTGGACAAGCAGGCGGTCAACCTCGATTTGCTGAAGATCGGAATGCCGCCCGATCTGCACACGCAGTTCCGCGAGCTGATCACCAGGCCGCACGGAATCGTCCTGGTGACCGGGCCGACCGGCTCGGGCAAGACCACGACGCTCTACTCGGCCCTGAACACGATCGTCTCGGACAAGCTCAAGATCCTCACCATCGAGGATCCGATCGAGTATTACCTCGAGGGCGTGAACCAGGTGCAGATCAACCCGAAGATCGGGCTGACGTTCGCGAGCGGGCTGCGCTCGTTCCTGCGGCACGACCCGGACGTGATCCTGGTCGGTGAGATTCGGGACGAGGAAACCGCGGACGTGGCCATCAATGCATCGCTGACGGGCCACCTGGTGTTCTCGACGCTGCACACGAACGACGCCCCGTCGGCCAACACCCGGCTGCTGGACATGGGCGTCGAGCCGTTCCTGCTCGCCAGCGTTCTTGAGGGCGTGCTGGCGCAGCGGCTCGGCCGGCGGATCTGCGAGAACTGCCGCACGGCCCGTCCGATCCCGGAAGAGTTGTTGCATCGGCTGATGCCCGCCGAACTGGAATTGTTCAACGACGGACAGTGCTTCCACGGGTTGGGGTGCGACGAGTGCAGTCAATCCGGCACTCGCGGCCGAATCGGGTTCTATGAGGTGCTCGAAGTCACGCCGGGGATTCGGCAGGCGATCTCGCAGAAGCGCGCGGCGCAGGAACTCAGCGCGCTGGCGTCGTCGGCACACGTGCCGATGCGGACCGACGGGCTGATGAAGGCTGCCCAGGGGCTCACCACGCTGGACGAGGTGCTGCGCGCGACGCAGGACACTGAAGAGGCCGATCTCTGATGGCCACGTTCCAGTATCACGCTGTCTTCCCTCATGGCGCGAGCGGCTCTATTGACGCGACCGATCGGGCCGCGGCGGTTCGTGCGCTCCTGCAGCGCGGGGTCACGCCCGAGCGTGTTGAACCGATCAGCAACGAGCGCGACCGTGCGCCCGCCGCCCTCTTCTCCGCGCCGACCATGAGAATCCGGCGAAAGGCGATGTCCCGGAGCGAGACGGCCACGTTCGTACGCGAGCTTGCGACGGCGATCCAGGCGGGACTGCCCATCGTGCAGGCGATCCGCACCATTGCCAGGCAGGTCCGCAAACGGGCGCAGCAGGACTTGCTCAGTGCGATCCTGCACGACGTGGAGCACGGCCACTCGCTGGCCGAAGCGTTCGCGGCACGGGACGGGCAGTTCGGCGAGTTGATCGTCAACATGACCCGCGCCGGTGAGGCGTCCGGTCGGCTCGGAGAGGTCCTGACGCAGGCAGCGAACCTGCTCGACCGGGACTTGAAGCTCCGTCGTGCCGTGCTCAGCGCCACGCTCTACCCCATGATTCTGGGCGTGCTGATATTCGCGGCGATCGTGATACTGGTGACGGTGATCGTGCCGGGCATAATTGCGAGCGTCGGGCCAAACATCGTGCTCCCGCTCCCGACCCGGATTGTCGTCGGAACAGCGGATATTTTCAGCGGGTACTGGTGGCTCATCGTGGCGGGCGTGGCGCTCGTGTATTACAGCGCCCGGCGGTGGTACGCACAGCCGCAGACGCGGATCCGCGTGGACGCGGCGCTGCTGGGGACGCCGGTGCTCGGGCGGTTGCTGCGAGACGTGGCCGTCGCGCGGTTCACACGAACCCTGGGAACGCTGACCTCAGCGGGTGTGCCGGTGCTGTCCGCGTTGCAGGTGACCAAGGGAACGCTGGGCAACAAGGCGATGGAGGCGGTCGTGGACGACGTGTGCGTGCAGGTCTCCGCCGGTCGCACCATCGCCGACCCGATGGAACAGAGCGGCTACTTCCCGCCCATGCTCGTGCAGATCGTGAATCTGGGCGAGCGAACGGGACGCCTGGACGAGATGCTTGATCAGGCGGCCGGCGCGTTCGAGGATCGGACGGAAATGAGTCTCAAGCTGTTCACGACCGCGCTGCCGCCGATCCTGGTGGTGATGATGGCGTGCGTGGTCGGGTTCATCGTGCTGTCGGTGCTGCTGCCGTTGATGGAGATGCAGGATCAGATCGGGGGATAGGAGTCGAAGCGATGAAACAGCGACAAAGACAAGTCAAGGGGTTCACGATCATCGAGGTGCTCGTGATCGTTGTGATCCTTGGTGTGATCGCCATGATCATCACGCCGAGGATCCTGGGTCGCATCGGGCAGGCGAAGACGAGCGCGGCGGCGAGCACCGCGGCCAGCCTGGCCAACGCGGTGCGGATGTTCAGCATCGACCACGGCATGCCGGAGCGCGGCTCCACGATCGACATACTCTGGGAGAAGCCGGGAAGTGTCGCCGACGAAGGATGGGAGCCTTACGTGGACAAGCCCGACGATCTGCTCGACCCGTGGGGTCGGCCGTTCGTGCTCAAGGTTCCCGGCGAACGCAACATCGACTTCGACATCGTGAGCTACGGGTCGGACGGTCAGCCGGGCGGGGAGGGCGACGCCGCGGACATCATCAAGCCGTGAGCACGCGCACGCGACAGCACGATCGGGCACATGCATTCACGCTCCTGGAGGTGGTGGTGGTGGTCGTTGTGCTTTCAGTGCTCGCGGGTGTGATCGTGCCGCGGATCGTCTCGAACAGCCGCTCGCAGACGACGATGACGCTGAACGCGGTCCGCACGCTGCTCTCCGCCGCGGCCCAGCGCGACGCCCTGACCAGCCAGGCGGTGGCGATCCGATTCGACGCCGAGTCGGCCACGCTCAGCGTGCTAACGCCCTCGCAGGACGACGAGCGGCGACGCGGGGACGATCTCTGGCCCTGGCGCGTCGATCCACTGATTCTCCCTGTCCGTCTCGATGGTCTCACGCTGCAACGAGCCGCTGCGGACTCTCTCGAACTGGACGACGATCAGTGGATTCTCGAACTGGTGCGCGGCGAGCGCAGGCCTGATCTCACGCTCGAGTGTCTCGACGATCGGGGTAGATCATGGGTCGTGTCCCTGCCGAGCGGGTCGGGCGTGGCGAAGGTGTGGTCGGGCGAGTCGGCCGAGGCGGATCGCATGACCATAGATCTGGACGAAGAGGGAAGGGGGCGGCAGGAATGGTGAGCCGCAGGTCGTCCTCATCGCGGCGCGGCGTGATCCTCATCGATGCGATCGTGGGATCGGTCCTGCTGGCGATCGCGCTGTCGGTGGTGCTCGGGCTGGCGGCGCGGGCGTTGCGGTCGCAGGCGCAGGGAGATCGGCTCACTGAAGTCGCCATGCTGCTCGATGAGCAGCTGAATCTCATCCTGATGCGAGGCCCGGACAACTACCGCAGGCGATTCGAGACGCGCGGCAAGTGCGAGGAACCCTTCGAGGCGTACCGGTTCGAGCTTGAGTTCTCAGGAGGCACGGGCGGCGATCCGTACGAGGTCACGGCTACGGTTCTCTGGGATACGCCCACGGGCGAGCGGTCCGCGTCCATCCAGACGAGCATGGCGCCGCGGCTGGGCGATGAGCCCGACCCCATCCGCACACCCATTGAACCCGTGAGCAGGTACTGAATGATGGACGATTCAGCACAACGCCGCCGCGGATTCACGCTCGTCGAAGTGATCGTCGGGTCGATCGTGCTGGCGATCGTGACCGGGGCCACGACGACGGCGGTCTCCAATCTGGCACGGGCCAAATCGGTGTCGGCGGCCCGGCAGCAGGCCGTGGAGCGCGCTCATACCGCCGTGGCGATGATCGCGACCGACGCCCTGCGGCTGGTGCGCGACCACGACCTGTACTTCACCCGCGTGGTCATCCAGAGCGATAAGCGCAAGGGCATGCCGGCCGACGATCTGCTGCTCATCGTGCGGACGATCGAACCCGTGCGAGGGCTGTTCGGGACGCCCGAGGGCGCGGACTTTGAGGTGCAGTACCGACTCGAAGCGGTCGAGGCGGGCGAATCGGACGAGCGCGATAGATTCGCGATGTGGCGGCGGATGGACCCGGCGCTGGACGAATACCCGAAGGCCGGAGGTGTCGCGAGCGTCATCGCGGAAGGAATGGTCTCGTTCTCGGTCGAGGCGTACGACGGCCAGGAATGGCTCGAAACCTGGGATTCGGATCTGGACGGGCTTCCGCACGGGCTGCGCATCGAGGTCACAGCGACGGATGATCGCGGGAACCGCACGGTGGTGGCACGGCGCGTGGTCGCGATCGATCGCACGCCGTTGCCGATCGACTCAAGCGATGGCGGCGAGGGAGACGACCGATGAGCGCGCGAGCGAGTGGATTCGCCACCATCATTGTCCTGTGGGTCGTCGCGGTGACGACGGCGCTGCTGATGGGGCTGCAATCGACGACCTTTCGCCAGGCGGCAGCAGGGCGGGAAGTGATGGCACGCACCCGCGCCTATTGGGCGGCCCGGGGCGGGATCGAGGCGACCATAGCGCGGCTCGCCCACGACACGCTGAACCCGGACCCGAGCGATCCGCTCCGCGTCGTGTTTGACATGGAGGACGTCGCGGAGGGTACGTATCCGGGAGCCAGCTACGCGATTTCGCACACCGATCACGACATGGAGCTGCTCGGCCCCGAGGACGCCCACGCGAAAATCCACATCGCGACCATGCCCGCCGACGCGCTGCTGCTTCTGCCCTACATGACCGAGGACACGGCCGACGCGATCGTGGACTGGATGGACAGCGACGACGAGGTGAGCAACTTCGGCGCCGAGTACAGCCAGTACCTACAGCAGCCCTACCCGTACCTGCCGCGCAACGCTCCGATCCGATCGCTGCCCGAACTGGAACTCGTGCTCGGGGTGGAGCCTCTGTTCGTGCGCGGCGAAGATCTAAACCTCAACGGGCTGCTGGATATCTGGGAGGACGACGGAAACGGACAGTTCGACCGCGAGTGGGGCGAGTTCGTGACGGCGTCGAGTGTGGGCGGCGGGTACGCGTCGTCCGGGCAACCGAAGCTCAACCTGGCCGAGGCTGATCCCGGTGAGGTCGCACAGCGCACGGGTGTGTCCGCGCCGCAGGCGGATGTGATCGTTTGGTGGGCGTCGGGGATCCTGGCGGGTCAGCCCCGGTCGATGACGGACTACATCTCTACCCCTTTGACCACGATGTTCAATCAGCTGAACCAGGGCGACGGCGGAAACCAGGGCGCGATCCGGCCGGAAAACCTGAATAGCGATCAGCTCGCGCTGCTGCTGGCCGAAGCGACGATCGTGGACCTGCTCGATGACGGAACACCGTGGTTGGGCAAGGTCAACATCAACACCTGTTCTGACAAGGTGCTCGAATATCTGCCGGGGGTGGACATCGCGGTGATCGACGCGCTGATCGCGGCCCGGAACTCGCGGGGGAGCGCCGGATTCGCGTCGCTGCCGGAGATCCTCGACGAGACCGTGCTGATCTCGCAGCAGCAGCTCGCGCAGCTGTACGGCGTGCTGGACGTTCGCTCCAACGTCTACATCTGCCGGTCCCGGGGCCGAGATACGGCCACAGGGATCGAGGTTGAAATCATCGCGACTCTCGATCGTTCCACTCTCCCGGTGACCATCAGGGAGGTTCGGATCCGATGACCACGGCGGCAGCCCAATCCGGCAGGAACGGCCGACCCACGCGGGTCGCGGCTGTGCACGCACAGGGCGATCGGGTGCGGCTCGTGGTGCTGTCGGCGGATGCGCAGCCGGAGGTGCTCGAAGCGGTGGACCTGCCACTGGGGCAGGCGGGCGACGTGTGCGGCGTGATCAAGCGGCACACGGTCGATCTCGTGGTGGCCGTCGCGCCGGCGCGACAGTGCGTCTGCCGGTGCGTGGATATGCCCGGCGCTGGGGACGATCCGGGCGGGGCGATCTCGCTGCTGCTCGAAACCCAGCTGCCCGGCGACCCGCCCGCGCACCGACGGGCCGGCGGGGTTGTTCGCGGCGGGGTGAACGGACAGCGCGTCGCGTTGTTGACCGGGTGGATCGACCGTGACGGTGCCGCCGTGGATTGGGCCGCGATCATTGACCCTGCCTGCTGGGTGGCCGAGGTGGCCTCGATCGAGGCGCTGCGAGCGGATCGCAAGGGTCTGCTCGCGCACGCCGACCAGTCCGCCGGCACGATCTCGGTCTTCGCGGCTGGTGAAAAGGACACCGCGGCACGCATCCTGGTCGAAGACGGCTCGAACGAGGACGTGTGGCGTCAGGCGGTCGTGCGTGCGATCGAAGAGACCGCCGCCGCGGCTGGGCTCGATCCTGTGGATCAAGGCGCCCGCGCGGGCGACAACGCACTGATCATGTCCGCTTCGGATGGGGCGGCCCTTTCTGCAAAGGTGATCGGGATCGATCCTTCGGCGGCGTGGCTGGACACCTTCGGTGTCGCGCTGGGCGCGGCGTTGGTGGCGGGCTCATCCGATGCAAACCGGCGCGGGCTCGCGGTCCTTTCGCTGGCGTCCAGGGCGGTGAGTGAGCCGGTGCTCGTGCGGACGGCTGGATGGCTGGCCCAGCCCCGCAACGCGCTGGTCACGTGTGTGGCGGCGATCGTGCTGATGCTGATGACGCCGTTGGCATTCGGGTGGGGTCGAGCCGCGCTGCTGGAACACAAGGTCGATGCCGCGAAACAGCATGAGGTGCAACAGCATGACCTCTCGCGCAGCGCGGCGGTGTATGGTGAGTTGAATAAGAACTACTGGCCGGTGACGAAGCTCCTGTCGGACATCTCCCGGGCTGCGCCCATGGGCGTGGAGGTCGACCAGGTGACGATCGCTCCGCAGCAGGGGAGCGTGCTGATCGAGGGTCGGGCCGAGCTCCTTGAGGACGCGCACACGTTTCGGAGCAATCTGAACGACTCGGGCGTGTTCGAGCGCGCACAGACCGCGCGCACGCAGGGCACGGACGACGGCACGATTGAGTTTTCCCTCACTACAAACGTGGGGAACGCCCACGTGCTCTACCGCGGCGAGCAGGACTTCGCCGCCCAGACGCTCGCGCAGCAGCTGTACCAGGAAGACGATGCGTCCAACCTGAACTGGACGCCGAGTTCCGGTTTCGATTCGATTCGCCGCGCACCAGTTCGAAGCGGACGGGCCGAAGCACGTACCGGCCCTGATGGCGGGCGCCAGTCGCCAACCAGGCCCGCAGGCGATATCCCACCCACGCTGACACCGGAAGAACTGCAGAGCACGGACAGATTGGCGCTCATGAAGGCGAAGATCGCGCGGTATTCGGCCCTGCGAGACGTTGAGGACGAAGAGGTGAAAAACCGCTTGCAGGATGAGGTGAACCAGCTCGACGAGCGGCTCAACGCTCTGAGGGCGGGGGGGACGCCGTGACGAAGTTATGGGCATCGCTGACCGGGTTGTCATTCGTGATGAAGTTCGCGATCGGTGCGGGCGTGTTCCTGGTGTTCTACTTTGTCGCGATCGAGCCGGGGCTCACCTGGTACGGACGATTCAGCGCCCGAGCGACGGACGCCTCGGCGTGGCTGACGCAGTACGCCACCAGGACCGCCCAGCAGACGGGAATCGTGTCGGAGGTCGCGGTCGGTGAAAGCCGATACGGGGTGGTCGAGCCTCCGGCGTCGTTCGAGCAGCGAACCGCCGACATGGACAAGAGCATCCGAGAGATCCTCGAGCGGTTCGACGTCGAGCACCAGAGCATCACCTCTCGATACAAGGTGCTGCCGCCCGACACACTGAGTGGTGCGGTCGATTCCGGCCAGCGGGTCGAGCGGGTATTCAAGGAGATCGGGTTCGACGCCACGCCGGAGCAGTTCGCAGGGGTGCTCGCTGCGTTCGAGCAGAGCCCCGTCATTGTCGGTGTGTCGCGGCTGGACATTCGACGCGATCGCTCCGGGCAGCGGCGCGTGCTGGTCTCTATGACCGTCGATGGGTGGGTCCTCGCCCGTAAGGAGGGCCCGCGATGACCGCCAGCCGCGGCGATGTGGTGC
>JADFGU010000105.1:0-7539 GCA_022567535.1 Planctomycetota bacterium
TACTCACGGGCCAACTCTTCCAGCAGGGGCTCCGCGGCGGCGATGTCGCCTCGCTCCATGCGAACCCGCGCTCGCCAGGCCCGATCGGCGGTTTCGGAACGTGCGCCCCTGCTGCTCGAACTCGCCGGTGATCGAACGCACGCGGTCCCAGCCGACGAGTGTGCGCACGCCCGCGTCATCCTCCACCGCAACGCCCTCGGTGGTCACTGAGACGATGCGTCCCGGTGGCGGCGTCTGGCCGCGCCGAAGCACGAGTTGGCCATCCAGAACCAGGACGATCGATGCGACGGCCAGCAGCGTCATCCTCCGGGCCCCGGGACATGCGTGTAGGTTCCGCCCGAGTCGCGCGCGATCAGGCGCATGACAGCCTCGGCCCCGCGGTCGTCGAATGTGATGCAGTGGATCGGGATGCGGGCCTCGGCGTTCATAAAACGAAGCCTCATGGCGACATCGGGATCGAACTGTCCGTCGGTCATGAAATACACGGCGTCGGGCCTTGGCCTGCGGGAGAAGACCATCTCAAAGCCGGGCAACGGGGCGGTGCCGCCGGCGGCGACGATGTTGGCGATATGTCGGTTCGCCCACCGCTTGCCTGAATCCGAGGCGGCGACCCAATCGGCCTTGCCTCCGATGGGCGACGCGCTGCTGTTGTAAAGACAGATGAAAAAGGAGGCGGTTTCCAGCATCCCGCTGAGCGATCGCACCAGCTCGGATCGCAGCTGGTTGATCTTTCCGTTGACATTCATCGAGCCGGAGACATCGACGACGAATGCGAAGCGGGAGCCCGTGGCCTCCACCCCGAAGAAGTTGGCCGAGCCCCCGCCCGCGCCGGAGACGCCCAGCGAGCTGTCGTTGATGTCGCCGCCGCCGAGCTGGGCTTCGAGATCGGCGGTGTCGCCCGTCAGGCTCGCCTCGAGCTGCGAGACCTCGAAGTCGATCTCGGGCGTGTCCGGGAGAGGCAGTTCCTCGACCGCTGGTGTGGAGAAGGCCAGGGCGGCGTCCTGAAGCTGGGCCAACTCCTCGGCGGTCATCACGGCGAATTCGACGGGATTTGCCAGATCGCCGGTACCGCCACTCAGACGCGAGAAGGTGATCAAGGCCGCGATCGTCAGGATCGTCAGGTGGATCGCCAGGGAGATGAGCAGGGCCGTGAACGCCGCCGGCTTGAGATACCGCGCGAACAGACCCGGCGGTGCCGAGTTCCCGGTTGATTGGTCATTGTCGGGTGCAACGGCGGGGTTCATGGGGATCCTATCGGCGATCGGCCGGACCGCGGGCAACCGTTGCCCGCCCAGGATGGAGCCTGCCGCGCGTCGGCTGGGGGGCCGATGCCCGGGCCTCGCTCGGACCCGGTATTGTTGGACGGATCGGAGCCGGTGCAAGGAGGGGAGCGGCCCCAGATGGTCGACACCCGGTTCGCGGGCAGCTCGGGTCCGGTTTTGTCAGAAATCCGATCGGGAGTGGGTGCTTGACGTGAATACCGAGCACAGATTGAATGCGTTGCACCTGATGAAGCCCGATCGCGGATCATTTCGACCCTGACCCCTGAAAGGTGAGCCCAGCATGGACAAAGCCGGCACTTCGGCCCCGAGTGGTCCGCCCCGACGGGTCTTGCTCAAGCTGAGCGGAGAGGCATTCGCCCCGGCGGGGGCGCTTGGGATTGAGCCTGAGGCGCTGCTGCATATCGCCTCGGAGGTAGCAGAGGCCTCGCGGGTCGGGGTGCAGCTGGCCGTGGTCGTGGGCGGGGGGAACATGATCCGCGGTGCGACGCTCGCCGAGGGTGGGCACATCCAGCGGGCGACGGCGGACTACATGGGGATGCTGGGCACGGTCATCAACGCCCTTGCGATCAGGGAGGAGCTGCAGAACCTGGGGGTGGACTGTCGCGTCATGTCGGCGCTGGAGATTCCCGCGGTGGCCGAGCGGTTCATCCGAGGTCGGGCGCTGAGGCATCTGGACAAGGGGCGCGTCGTGATCCTGGCCGCCGGGACGGGCAACCCGTTCTTCTCGACCGATACCTGCGCCGCGCTGCGGGCGACGGAGCTGGACTGCGACGTGCTGCTCAAGGCGACGAAGGTGGACGGCGTGTATTCGGCGGATCCCGAGACGCACGCGGACGCCACGCGGTATGATGAGCTGTCGTTCACCGAGGCCATGACACGCAACCTGCGGATCATGGACCAGACAGCGCTTGCGATGTGCCGCGAGCATAAGATCCCGGTGCGTGTGTTCGACTTCAGGCAGGCGGGCGCCATCCGGCGCGTGGTGGAAGGGGAGCAGATCGGGACGCTGGTGACGCCCGACGAGGAGTGAGTAAAACGGGCCCGCGCTGCTTGTCGGGCGAGTACGCAGTGTGTTCGATGACCGGGCTCGTACGGAGTTGATGGCTATGACGGACCCCGACACGATTCTCCTCGAGGCGGAGGAAGCCATGTCCAAGGCTGTCGACTATCTCGGGCATGAACTGCGAGGGGTCCGCACGGGTCGGGCATCGACCGCGCTGGTCGAGTACGTCAAGGTGGATTACTACGGTTCGAGCACCGACCTGAAGACGCTTGCGTCGATCACGGTGCCGGAACCGACGCAGCTGCTCGTCAAGCCGTTCGATCCCGAGTCGATCACGGAGGTCAAGAAGGCGATCGAATCATCGGGGCTCAGCCTCAACCCGATGGTCGAGGGGAAGCAGATCCGGATCAACGTGCCCTCGCTGACGGGCGAGCAGCGCGAGCAGTTGGTTGCGCACGTGAAGAAGCTGGGCGAGCAGGCGAAGGTCGTGCTGCGCAACGCGCGTCGCGATGCCAACAAGCACGCCGATGCGCTCGCCAAGCAGGAGGGGAAGCACTACCCCGAGGACGAGGTTGCCACACTCAAGGAGGAGATCCAGGAGTTGCTCAAGAAATATGAGTCGCAGGTCGCGGGGGTATCCGAGCAGAAGGCGAAGGAGATCACGCAGATCTGACGCAGCCGGAGTGGCGGGGCGCGGCGCTCAGTCATACCCCAGCTCGAACAGGTCGTCCTCATCAAGCCCGAACTGGTGGCCCATCTCGTGCAGGATCGTGATGCGCACCTGATGGCGGAGGTCGGCGTCGTCCGAGTTCTGGTCGAATCCGCCGCTCAGTTCGAGTATGCCCTCGCGGTAGAGCTGGATCTCGGGCGGGAGTTGGGCGGAATCCTCGACGGAGCGCTCGGTGATGGCGGTGCCGGTGTGCAGTCCGCACATTTCGAGGACGGCCGGTTCGTCGGCGGGATCGATGCCCAACTCCTCCAGTGTCTGCCCGGTCGGGCGGTCGAGCACGACCAGGGGCAAGCCCTCGAGTTGCTCGGTGTATCGGCTCGGGAGGCCTGCGATGACGCTCTCAACGATGGCGTCGAAGCGCTCGCGCTCGGGTTGCGTGATCATGCGGATCCCTCGCCGTCGTCGAACTCCATGACGTCCGAGACGGCCGGTGCGGGCTCGATGAGAATCGGGCACAGCCGCACAACGTCCACGAGAAGCCACACAAGCCCGAGCGTGAACAGCACGGAGCCCGCCGCGATGAACATCATGCCGAAGGTCAGAAGGACCGACTCGGCCGAGCCGGGCTTGAGCTGCGCGAGGAGAATCAGCAGGTCGCCCAGGGACCAGAGGCCGATCGTCGAGACCAGGGCAAACATCGTCTGCCGATCGGCCCGACCCAGCCGCATGACGAGTGAACGCGCCGCGAGCATCCTCGCCGTGGGGCGCAGCAGCACAATGATCGCTGCCAGCAGCGCCGAGGCGAGCAGGCGCGCCAGCGTGCGTTCGAGCAGGATCGATCCGATCCGATCCGGCGGGTACGGCGAGGGGATCCGGGAACCGAGGTGGACGAGCAGGTGCCAGTGCACGGCGATGAGCGGGATGTAGAGGAACACGCCGAGAAATGCAGCCCATTGCCAGCGGGCGGGCACGCGGTCGTGCGGCTTTGCGAGCACTGCCGCACCGAGGCCGGACAGCGCCATTGCGCCAAGGGCGATGAGCCCCGTGTGCCGGATCCATATCGGGTCCGGGGCGCTTGCGTTCCCGGCCAGGAGCATCACCGTGCGGACCCACCAGATCACGCCGACGGCAAAGAGCGCCCCGACTGCCCAGAGCATCATTCCCGCCGAGGTCAGCCGGGGGCGGTAGAGCGGGCGCAGCTCGCGTGCGTGGGGATCGACGACGGCCAGCAGCGTCGCACGTATCGGCGTGCCGCACTCCGGGCAGACGCCGCGGACGCTGAGCCCGCGCAGGTCGTAATGGCAGCGCACGCAGGAGAGCGGGCCCTTGAGCCGCGCGCCCAGCGAGAGCCCGATCTCGCCCGCAGCTGGTGATCTGTGCTCGGCATCCATCAGTCGCGATACAGCGTATCAGAAATGTGTGGCCGCGGGGGAATCGGCGTCCGGTCGCTATACTCCGGCCACGCCTGGCACCGGGAGCGCCCCTTGAGCACCGTCAGCACCAACGCGCTGAAACCCGACCTGATGGATGCGATCGCGCGGTTGCGCGAGAACATCATGAGTGTTTTCTACGGCAACCCGGCGGCGGTGGAGCGCGTGATCCGCTGCCTGCTGGCCCGCGGGCACGTGCTGATCGAGGACGTGCCCGGGGTGGGCAAGACGGTGCTGGCGACAGCGATGGCCAAGAGTATCAACTGCCGGTTCACCCGCATCCAGCTCACGCCGGACATGCTGCCCAGCGACGTGCTCGGGGTGAGCGTGTACAACAGCCAGACGGGCGAGTTCGTGTTCAAGAAGGGGCCAATCTTCTCGAACATCATCCTGGCCGACGAGATCAACCGGACCACGCCGCGGACGCAGACGGCTCTATTGGAGGCGATGAACGAGGCGACGGTGTCGATCGACGGCAGTTCGTTCACACTCGAGCAGCCGTTCATGGTGATCGCCACGCAGAACCCGTACGAGTACGAGGGCACGTACCTGCTGCCGGAGAACCAGCTCGACCGGTTCCTGATGCGCACGCGGTTGGGGTACCCGTCGCCGGAGGTCGAGGCCAAGGTGCTGGAGCGCCGTCCGGCGGATTCGGCGCTGCCGGGGCTCGAGCCGGTGATGTCGCGGGATGTTGTGATCGAGCTTCAGCGACATGTGGATGAGGTGCGCGTGGACGCATCGCTGCTGGACTATGTGATCTCACTCGCGGCGGCGACGCGTTCGCACGACGAGCTGCTCGTGGGCCTGTCGCCGCGGGGTTCGCTGGCGCTGACTCATTCCGCCCGCGCGACCGCTGTGCTCGACGGGCGCGACTACGCGATCCCGGAGGACATTCTGCACAACATCCTGCCGGTGTGCGCCCATCGGATCATCACCAGGTCGTACTCGCACAGCGGCAACAACGAGGCGGCAGCCGGGATTCTGAGCAGTATAGTCGATTCGCTGAAGAGCCCCGCGTAACTCCCTGGAGGGTTCTGATGCCCCGCATGATCCGACACGATCTGAAGGGACCGATCAAGATCGAGCCGCAGGACAAGCCCGTGTGGGTGTGCGGGTGCGGATTGACACGGACCTTTCCGCTGTGTGATGGTTCGCACAAGACCTGCGCCAAAGAGGACGACGCGACGCTGTATGTCTACGACAAAGAGCGCCTGCGTGTGGTCGAAGAGCGGGCGGACGAATAGCCCGGACCGTTGGACGAACTTGCGAGGGGCGTCCGTGTGAGGGCGACATCGAACTTTAACTGGATCAGGACGGCCCATGCTCGATCAGTCGGTCGAGCAGTTCGACCGGGTGCAGGGCGCGGACGCCCGTGCCGTCCCTGATCTGATGGCGGCAGGACGTGCCGCCGGCGACGATGATCGCTTTGTCGCCGGCCGCGCGCACGGCGGGCAGCAGCGACAACTCGGCGATCTTCATCGACAGGTCGTAGTGGTCGGCGGTGTACCCGAACGCGCCGGCCATTCCGCAGCACCCGGCGTCGAGCACGCGCAGCCGATTCCCGGCCACGCGGCGCAGCATCGCGGCGCCCGAGTCGGGGCCCAGCAGCGCCTTCTGATGGCAGTGGCCGTGGAAAACGACCTCGGCCGTAGGCTCGGCGAGGACGGGGCGCATCGGATGGGCCTCCCACCGCTGCTCGATGAAGTCCTCAACGAGCATCGCGCGTTCCGCCAGCAATTGCCGTTGATCGATCGAAATCTTGAGCTTGAGTGAAAGCCAGTCGTCGGAGATGGCGGAGTGGCAGGAGGGCTCGAGGAAGAGGATAGGGCGGCCATCCGGGGCGGCTTCGACCAGGCGAATGGCTGTGCGGTCGATCATCCTGATCGCATCGCCCAGCACGCCGCTGGATATCGCGGCCCGCCCGCAGCATCCGGCGTTGGCCAACTCGACGCGGTAGCCGAGCGATGTCAGAGCACGAATGGCAGCCAGGCCCACATCCGGTTCGTTGTACATCGTGAAACAGTCGCCGAACAGAACAACCACCGGCGCATCGGGCGAAATGGGCCGGGCGATAGAACGCTTGAGCCTCCGGGGGAGCGATCGGGCCATCGGCGGCATCGCCCGGCGCGGATCGATCCCGAGCACGCGCGCGGCGAGTGCCCGGCCGAACCGCGAGCTAATAAGGGCGTTGGTCAATCCAGGCGCGAGGCTCCCGATCCGGTTGATCGTCCTGACGTGGGCGAACAGGCGTGCTTGCAGTGGTGTTTTTCCCGCTGCTCGATAGCGCTGCGCGGTGTACTCCGCTTTCAGCTTGGCCACGTCGACATTGGTGGGGCATTCGCTCTTGCACGCCTTGCAGCTCAGGCAGAGATCGAGCGTCGCGATGGTTTCCGGGTCGAGCCACGGCGAGGGGCCGGTCAACTGCCCGCTGATGGCCAGCCGCAGCGCGTTGGCCCGCCCCCGGGTCGAGTGTCGCTCGTCGAGTGTGGCCATGTAGGACGGGCACATGGTCGAGCCGCGCTTCTTTCGGCAGACACCCGCGCCGTTGCACAACTCCGCCGCGCCGAGAAACGCACGATGGTTGTCGAACTCAAAGTACGTCTCGATGGCGGGCATGGCGACATCCACTGTGCGCGGCCGGATGCGGGTCGAGGCGGTGATGGACTCGATCGGTCGCGGCTGGACGATGTTGCCGGGATTCAACAGCCCCGCGGGGTCGAAGATGGACTTGATCTGCTGGAAAGCGGACATGAGTTCGGAGCCGTAGAACCGCTCGAGCAAAGGGGAACGAACACGTCCGTCGCCGTGCTCGCCGGACATGACGCCGCCGAGCGATCGAGCGAGGTCGGCGATCTCGATCGCGATTGAGTGCATGCGTGCGCGGTCGTCCTCGTCGCGCAGGTCGAGCAGCGGCCGCACGTGCAGCACCCCCACCGACGCGTGGGCCCAGAACGCTGCCCGCGTGCCGTGGCTCGCCACGATCTCGCGAAATCGCCGGACGAACTCGCCGAGGCGTTCCGTCGGAACGGCGTTGTCCTCGACGAAGGTGACGGGCTTTCGCCGGCCCGGGATCCCGTGCAGCAGCGGCTCGCCCGCCTTGCGGAGATTCCAGGCATCGAGCATGGCCCCCGGGTCGGTGTGGGTGCGGAGCGC
>JADFGU010000105.1:7549-7945 GCA_022567535.1 Planctomycetota bacterium
TCCGTGATCTCGTCGCCGGAGTCATCGGACAGGTATTCGACGTAGAGAACAGCCGCGGGCGTGTGCCCTTCGGGGGCCGGCAGAACCTTTACGTATCGCCGATACTGGACGTTGGCGCGGGCCATGTCGATGACCATGTCGTCCAGCAGCTCCACGGCGCTCGGGTCGGTTTCGAGGATGGGCGAGACGGCGTCAATCGCCGCGTCCACCGACGTGAACCCGAGCACAGCCAGTCCCCTGGCCTTTGGTACGGGTTCGAGCAGCAGTTCGGCGCCGAGCGTCACCGCGAGCGTGCCCTCGCTGCCGCACATCAGCGGGGCCAGGTTGATCGCCCCGAGCACGCTGGCGGGAACGGTCGGCGAGCGAGAATCGAGCCAGGATGAAGGCTCCATCTGA
>JADFGU010000106.1 GCA_022567535.1 Planctomycetota bacterium
GCAGCGCCAAGCTCGCCATCAGCCTCTCCAACCTGCGGCAGTTCTCCATCGCCGCCGCCACCTACGCCTCGGACTTCCAGGACCGCATCTACGCCTTCACTTCGGCGCCCAACACCGAATGGTCCGAGTTGTTTCCGGAAACCGGTCCCAACACCGCGGTCCCCAACGCCGCAAAGCAGGCTGTTGACATCATCCGACGACGCACCGGACGCGACAGATTTCCGCTCCCCGATGCCTGGATCCCGCACGTTCTTTACACGCATCTCGTCCTCAACGACTACCTCGCGCAGCGACTGCCCGAGAGAATGGTCGTCAACCCCGAGGATGAACACCGCCTCAACTGGCAGATTGATCCCATCAACAACCACGACCTGGGCGTCTGGCAGCCATACCAGGAGCCGCAGGGCGAAACCGGCCCGGTTCCAGATAAAGATAAGCGCTGGCCCTACAGCTCCTCATACCAGGTCGTCCCCGCCTCGTACGACCCCGACCAGAGCCGATGGAGCGGCGATCGCTCTCCCCTCTCCCAAGGGGGCAGCAGCCACAACTACAACACCAGCGACGTCAACAGGCTCGGCAACCTTCGCATGTCCTCAGTCTCCTTCCCCGCCACCAAGGTCCACGTCATGGACTCTGAGGGTCGCCACAGCGGCCGCCGGGACATCTACTACGCCTATCCAGAGGCAAAGGTCACCATCCATATGTTCGACGGTTCGGCGACGTTCCGCTCCACCAGCGAGGCCAACCTCGGCTGGCACCCGCGCCGCCCCACCCGCAGACCACCTATGCGCGGTGCCTATACCGAGTTCGCGTACACGCCCTCCGACTGGGAGGCCCGCACCCTCAACGGGCAGACGAGTGAACTCGTCAAGGGCTATTACCGCTGGACCCGCGGCGGTCTCAAGGGCGTTGACTTCGACAGCGGCGAAATCGACACCGGCCAGATGAACTGACCAGTCCCCTCCAGACAGCCCTCCACACGCCGCCGCGGCTCTCACCGCGGCGGTTTTTCACTCGCCCTCCCAACGCACTCAGAGAACCATCCACCCCTGATTCTGGTCGCTACGGCCTTGCTTCGGTGAACGTCGGCGTGGTACAATGCCGGTCGGCCCGGGCGAATCCGACACTGTGATCGGACTCATCTCCACACCCGGTCCGGTCGATCACCCTGGTGGTGAGGGGAGTGATTCGTCCCCCGGGAGGCTTCCATGCCCACTGCCGCGCACGAACTCGCAAGCGTCCTGGACGCACTCAGCACCCGCGACGCCCCACAGACCGCCCACGCCGAGCTCGCCGAGCAGTTCGACGCCGTCTATCGCAAGGCCGACGGCGACCCCGCGTTGATCCCATGGCAACGACGTGGGCCAAACCCGCCGCTCGTCGCATGGCTGAACACCGACGCCCACGCCCTGGTGCGCCCCGGCGCCTGCGTCGTCGTCGTCGGGTGCGGGTTGGGCGACGATGTGGCCGAAATCGCCAGCCGGGGCTACGACGTCGTAGGTTTCGACATCTGTTCCTCCGCGATCGCATGGGCCAAGCGGCGCCACCCCGACCTCGCTGACTCTTTCCTGGTCGCCGACGCCATCGCCCCGTCCAACACGCTCCAGCGCCGCTTCGATCTGGTCGTCGAGATTGACACCCTTCAGACGCTGCCCGTCGCCATGCGCACCGACGCCGCCGCCGGCATCGCCTCGCTCATCAGGCCCCACGGCACACTGCTTACCATCTGCCGCGGTCGCGATGACGACGAACCCATCGACCAGTCCGCCGATCCGCCCTACCCACTCTCGCCGACGGAACTGCTCACGCTCATGGAAGACAACAGCCTGGCGCCGACGCGCCCGCTCGATGATTTCTTCGACGACGAAGATCCGCCCGTGCGCCGCCTTCGCGCCGCTTTGCGCCACGTCTGATACGATTCCCATTATTCACATGCGCACGCGCAGCGCGACGGACGAGCCCCGGGCGCGAGCACGGAGTGTTCAAGTCGCGGCACAAAGACAACGCTCCGCTTGCGCGAAGGGCTCGTACCCGATCCTGTCCGAAACTCCCGATGTCCCGATGGAATCGGGAGGGAGGGACGCATGGTCCTCCCTCACGCACGACTGACAGGTGTGATCCGTATGACCTGAGACCATTCCGATAGAAAACGGCCCGCGTGTCGCACGCGGGCTCCCCCTGAACGCAATCTGGTCCCGTGTCCAGCCGTCCTACTTGCCGTCCGACGCCCCGCCGTCGCTCGCGCTGTCGCCGTCCCCCTCTGCGCCGAGCAACGAGTCGATCTCATCGAGCAGGGCCTGGAACGATTGGCCCGGAATGTACCCCGTCTCGTACGCGACCATTCCCTTCGCATCCACCAGAACGTACATCGGGTACTTCGTCACGCCATAGATGCGCGCCGTGTCGTCGCCCCCGTGCAGCACCGTCTGCGTCAGCTCGTACTTCTCAAAGAACTCGAGCGTCTTCTCCCGGCTGCGCTCGCGGACGGGGATAGTCAGCACTTTCACCGGCTTGTCGGCCACCGCTTCGAGAAACGCCTTCATCTCGGGTCCGCTCCGGCGCGACGCCCCGCTGTACGTCAGCAGGAACTCGAGCACGACCACCTTGCCCCTGAGATCCTCGCTCTTCACCGTGCTCCCGTCCGTCGCCTCCAGCTCAAAGCTCGGCGCCTCGCGGACCTGGGCCGCATTCAACGGCGCCGCCATGACCGCCAGTTGATCCGCCGTATTCGGCACGTTGCCCAGAAAATCCTCCGTGTACCCCTCGGGCGTCGCGATCTCGAACACCGTCTCGGAAAGCTCCCCGTTGAGCTTGAGCTTGCTCATGGTGAACGTGTCGTCCATCATGGGCGACAGGTCGATGCGCATCCGTCGCGGAAGATGGTCGCCCGTGGAGATATACCACGTCTTTGTCGCGCGATCGGGGCCCTCCCTGAGCACGATCACGTCGCACTCGACCCCCTCGATCGTCTCGCGCCCGACCAACTCCATCGTCTCGTATGTCCTCGTCGCGAGATCGAACGGATCGATCGTGCTCAGGCTTCGGATCCACCCGTACTGCTTTGCGATCGTGATCTGCCGGTCGCTGGCAGCCTTGCCTATGCGCTGCATCACCTTCTTCGCGTCGTGGTCGATCCACGTGTACAGATCCCCGTCGATCACGAGGTCGTAGGCGATCTCCATGCCGGGCAACTCCGATTTCCCCTTCAACCGCGCGATCCAGAACCCAGCCGCACGCTTCTGCCGCTTCAACTCGACCGTCCCCTCGACGTGAATCTTGTAAGGCCCTTTTGCTTCCAGCGTGATGGCAAACGACAGTGTGCGGGCCTGCCTGAGCGCCTCGGCGGACTCCTCCAGACGCCTGCGAGCCTGTTCCGGGTCCGCGTGCGCCACACTGACAACTGCCATGAGACCCGCGACGAATATCTGAGACCTGAGCATGAATCTGTCCTCCTCGGTCCGGGCGAAGCACCGGGCCCAGCCGGTGGCCGCACCCGATCCGACACCCGGGCTGCCGGTTGATGTCGGTACGTGCGGGTCGGCCGATCAGCCTCCGCGGCCGACCCGCTTCATCCTATGTCCAGACTCTCGCGGCGTTGCGGTCTGACAGGCTTGTGCCGACCTTTCCCCAGTCCATAAGCCCCGCCTAGCCCGCCTCTTCCAGCAGCGATGCCAGGGCCCTGCCCGGGTCCGGTGACCGCATGAGATGCTCTCCCACCAGCACGCACCGAACATCTACCGAACGAAGACGCCGAAGATCCGCGCCTGTCCGTATCCCCGACTCGCTCACCAGCACGCCTTTGTCCTCCACGAGGTCCGCCAGCCGGAGCGTGTGCCCCAGATCGACCCGCATCGTCCGCAGATCCCGATTATTGATCCCCAGCAGGCAGAAGCCCGGGTGCGGAAAGCCAATGTGGGGCCGAACACGCAAGAGGTTCTCAAGATCGTGCACCTCCAGCAGAACCGTCATCTGAAGCCGCTGCGACAGAATCAGCAGGTCCACCAGCTCGGATTCGTTGAGACACTCGGCGATGAGCAGCACAGCGTCGGCCCCCGCCGCCCGGCTCTGCCACACTTGCCAGGGGTCAATAATGAAGTCCTTGCGCAAAATCGGCAGAGGGACCGCCTGTCGAATTCGCTCGATGTAGGAAAGATCGCCGCCGAAGAACTTTTTGTCGGTCAAACACGATATCGCCGATGCCCCGTTCTCGAAATAGCCCCTCGCAATGCTCTCAGGACGAAATCCATCCCCCGCGTATTCCTCCCGCATCAGCCCGGCTGACGGGCTGCGTCGCTTCACCTCCGCGATCACCGACGTCCCGGCCGCGTGGGCGCGACGAGTGACAGCGGTGAAGAAGTTTCGAGGCGGGTCGGCCTGCGCCACCAGCGCCTCCAGCTCCGCCAGGGGCGTTTTCGCCTTCAGCTCGGCCAGCTCCAGTCGCGTGTGCTCGATGATCTCGGCCAGGCTCGTCGGCATCGCGGTCATTCTTGCGCTTCTGATCGGTTCATCGGCGGCGGTCGCTGCCATCCCCTCACAAGACATCGTTCAACCCGCTCCGATCGTCCAGCAGACGCCCTCGCTGCTGGATTCGGTCGATTCGCTCAACCGGATGACCATCGCGGACGTCGCACAGTACGCCCAACGGTACAAGCTCCCGATCCTCGCCATCGCCTCCGTGCTCGTATTCATCGTGCTCTGGCTGGCCGGGGGTATCGGCCCGGGTGCTCTGGCCAAGAGCGGCCTCCGAGACGTTTCCACGCACCACGCTCCCATGTGGCTCTTCGCCGGGCTGCTCGTCTTCACCGCCTGGGCCTTCGCGGCCAAGGCCCTGGGCAGACAGGATTGGCTCACCGGCGGCAACCCGGGCTCGTTCCTCGGTCAGGCCCGGGTCTATCTGGCCACGTACTCCCTCGCCGCCATCGTCGCCATCGGCATGATCCACCTCTTCTCGCGGAACGCCTCGGCTGCGGGGCTTCGGCTGCTGCCGGGCGACCTGATCATCGGTCTGGCGTGCCTGGCCCTGGCGTACCCCGTCATCGAGCTGGCCTCCTCGGGCGCCATCACCGCCCACGAGTGGATCTCGAACGAATCCACCCGGCCGATCGCTCACGACACGCTCCTGACCATCACCACGAATTTCCACGATCCCTGGGTCTGGGCGCTGATCGGGGCTGTCGTCATCGGCGCTCCCATCGTCGAGGAGACCATCTACCGCGTCTTCCTCCAGACCGCCATGCTCCGATGGTTCGGCTCACCGTGGCTGGCCATCCTTATCTCCGCCACCGCGTTCACGGCGATGCACTACGGCTTCGACCAGCGCGGCAACGAGATCATGCCCTACTACTCACTGGCGCCGCTGTTCGTGCTCGCCGTCGCCATGGGACTCGCCTTCGAGCGAACCCGACGCATCGGCGTGCCCATCGTCATGCACATCGGCTTCAACGCACTGAACGTCTACTTCGCCCTGCGAATGGAAGGCCTGGTCGGCTGAGCCGCGCCGCTCCCCCGTTGCCTCTTCCCCCTCCCCCGTCGCCGACTGGGGAGGTGTCCCGACGAGTCGGGACGGAGGGGGTCTGACGTGCGCCACGGGTCAGGTCCGGGCCGAGACGGCCCGGCTCGCGCACGGACCGCGGTACGCCATCCTCCCCGGAGCATCCTCACATCATGTGTAGCGTCGCGAGGATGTGCATGACGCCGAGTCTGAGTCCGCGAAGGCTCGGATATCTGCGATGACCTCTCTACATACGTCCGCGATCCGAGCCTTCGCCCGCAGCGGGCTCAGACTCGGCGTCCGTTCCGGCGCGGTCGCAACGCTTTGGAAGAAACCGCTCTACACTCCCGACCGATGCCGAACTCCGCCAAACCACGCGTCCTCACCGGCGATACGCCCACGGGTCGGCTGCACCTGGGCCATTACGTCGGGTCGATCGAGAACCGCCTGAGACTCCAGGACCAGTACGACTGCTTCTTCCTGCTGGCCAACATGCACGCCTTCACCACCCGGCCCGACAGGCACGCCGAGATCCGGGCCGACACCATCGAGATCGTCAAGGACTGGCTGGCGTGCGGGATCGACCCGTCGCGCTCGACCATCGTCCTCCAGACCGAGGTTCCCGCCATCGCCGAGCTGACCTGGTACTTCGCCATGCTCCTGCCCTTCAACCGCGTCATGCGCAACCCGACGCTGAAGGACGAGATCAAGGACAAGGGGCTCGGCGACACGCACTCGTTCGGCTTCCCCATGTACGCGGTCGGGCAGTGCGCCGACATCCTGGCCTTTCGTCCGAGGTGGGTGCCCGTGGGCGAGGACCAGGTCGCCCACATCGAGATGTGCCGCGAGGTCGCACGCCGATTCGACATCACCTACTGCAGCGTCGATTCCAAGGCCGACGACCAGGACTTCGCCACGCTCGGCGGCGTGTTCCCGATCCCCGAGGTCATGGTCGGTCGCGTCGGCCGGCTCATCGGCACGGACGGAAAGCAGAAAATGTCCAAGAGTCTGAACAACGCCATATTCCTCTCCGACACGCCCAGGCAGGTCAAGAAGAAGATCGGGGCCATGTACCCCGGCCAGAGCCGCGACCCCGATCAGCCCGGCGACCCCGACATCAACCCCGTCTTCGACTACGCCGATATCTTCATCAAGGACGAGGCGTTTGTCGCCGATCTGCGGGAGCGCTACCGCAAGGGTGACAACCTCGGCGACGGCCACGTCAAGGCCTTCGTCATCGACGCCGTCAACGAACTGCTCGATCCGATCCGCGCCAAACGGGCGGAATACGAGGGCCCCGGCGGCGACGATACGGTGATCGACATCATCCGCACGGGCACCGCGGCGGCGAACGAAGTAGCTGAAGAAACGTTGTATATGGCAAAAGACGCGATGGGGCTCGGATTTGGAGAGCGGACGCTGGAGTGGGAATAGGCAATGGGCAATGGGCAATGGGCAATAGGGCATAGGCAATGGACGCCGAGTGTGAGTCCGCGAACGCTCGGATTCCTGCTGCGCAGTGATGCGCTCGTGAGCCGCGTCGTCGCGTGCACCGAGTCAGTGCGCCGCGATCTTCTCCAGCGCCTGTGACGCGAGTTCACCGCAATAGGCTCGGGCGCGGTTGATGGCTGCGCGGGCTTTGGGGTCCGCGTCCTTCGGCGGGGCGAACCCCTCCTCGGCGTAGCGGCAAAGACCGGCCAGATCGGCGCGCAGCGGGATGAGCCAGTCGTCGGTCTCGGGCGGGCCGACGCTCAGGGCCCAGACCGCGGCCTGTGGCGTGTCCGGCTCCGGTCCGATGCGTGCCACCTCGGCCAGCCGATCGACCTCGCCCACCAGCAGCAGTGCAAACGCCTGCTCGCGCGCCTCGCCGATCGCCTGGATCGCTGCGCCCGGGTCGCCCTGCATGGCCAGCTCGCTCAGGCGCGGCAGCCGCGTCGCGATCCGGGCGTACATGCCGGCCGCGGCCCGCGGCGAGAGCGACCACCCCGGCCACGCCTCCATCCGCGCCGACGAGCCGCGCGACGCCTGCCCGCGCACACGAACCGCCGCGTCAAGGAGCGCCATCACCTCGCGCAGCGCCCGCATGCGCCGCACGTCGGCGGCTTGACCCTCGCGCCCGATCGCCACTATCCACTGCGCCCGGGCCACGTCGATCGCCGCCGCGAGCTGGTTGGGCGGGGCTCCGATCAGCTGCGCCCACGTCCGGCTCCCCGCCCGCAGCGATTTCTCGCCGGGCAACGCGGCGAATCGCGCCACCTCGTCGGCCAGCGCCCGAATCGCATGGTGCGCCTCGTTGGCGGCCGACGGCCTGGAGAGCTGCTGCCCGAGCTCCAGAAAGACGTTCGCCGGTCGCTGCCACCGGGCCGACGCGATCGGT
>JADFGU010000003.1:0-15850 GCA_022567535.1 Planctomycetota bacterium
GATCGCGAGTGCGTCGGCGCGGGTGACCGAGAGCATCGGGCGGATGAGCCTGACGCCGTCCCCCAGCGGACGGGCGTGGGCGATCCCCGCCAGCCCGCCGGGTCCTGCCCCGCGCGCCAGGGCCATCAGCATCGTCTCGAGTTGATCGTCCGCGTGATGGGCGGTGGCGACGAATCCGCACGCCGTCTCATGGGCCAACCCCTCGAGCGCTCGATACCGCAGGCGGCGCGCCTGCCCCTCGGCGTTGCCCCCCTCGGCGGCCGGATGGATGCTTGCCTGGACGAAGGGCAGGTGCAGTGATGCGGCCAGTTCGGACGCGGCCTCGAGATCGGCCCGGGCGTCGGCCGGGGCGCGAAGGTCGTGCACGACATGGGCGACGGCAATCTCACGCGTGGCTGAGGACAGGGCGAGCACCAACGCCGAGGAGTCCGAGCCGGCCGAGCAGGCGATCAGCGTCCGGCGGTCCACATCGGGGATCGCCCGCGACGTGCCCCCGGTCAACTCGCGCCACGAGCGAACGATGCGCGCCACGGACCGATCGCGGCCGGGCAGCGTGCCGACCGCGCCCCCTCCGCCGGCCAGGTCTGGATCGTCCCGGGCGCCCATGCCCAATGGTACGAGGCTGGTCAACCCGACCAAGGACGGATGGGCCGCGAGGCCGTATCATCTGCCCGACAGCAGCACGGGCCAGCGCGGGCCGAACAGCAGGACGCTTCACGGTGCAGAACCAGGCACAACCAATCGAGCTGCAAGGATCAGATCAGCCCGGCGGTCCCGCGGGCGTTGACACCCCTTCCGCGGACTTCGGCTCGTGGCTTGGGCCGAGCATGCTGCTGCTGGGCGTTGCGGTCCTGACGTGGACGATGATCCGTATGGCCATCCGCAACCGCCGCCGCGCATCGCTGAGTTCCGGCACGCCCCATGAACGGATCGAGACGATCCGGCGTCAGGCGCGACAGCGGGCGCGCGTGGACGCGTTCGCCGCGGACGCGCACGAGCTGGTGCAGCGCCTGGCCTCGCAGCTTGATCTCAAGGCCGAACGCGTCGAGCAGCTCCTCGAAGAGGCCGACGAGAAAATCCGCAAGCTCGAACGCATGCGCCGGGACGCGAGCAACCCGCAGACAGACACCTTCTCGGAGGCATCCGACCGTCCCGACCCAGTCGCGGCCAAGGTGTACGAGATGGCGGACCAGGGCGCTCGACCAATGGAGATCGCAAAGCAGCTCAACCAGCAGCTCGGGCAGATCGAGCTGATTCTCGCGCTGCGACGGGCGTGAGGGAACGCTCACCTGCGCTTGACGGCGTCGAGGCAGATGATCTCGAACATGATGTGCGCCGCCAGCAGCGCCGTGATCCCGGCTGGGTCGCGGTCCGGCAGCACCTCCACCACGTCCGCGCCGACGAGATTGATCCCGCGCAATGATCTGATCATCGCGAGCGCCTCGGCCGACGTGAACCCGCCGATTGAGGGCGTGCCCGTGCCGGGCGCGTAGGCCGGGTCAATGCAGTCGATGTCGAATGTGAGATACACGTCGTCGCTGCCGAGCCGATCGAGAAAGGCGCGGATCCACGCCTTACCCTCGCGCCGCCACCGTTCGCAGGTCAGGATCTCCACGCCGTTCTGCTTCGCGTAGTCGAGATCGCGGCGGGTGTTCAGCGGCCCCTTGATCCCGATCGAGAGCATGCGCTTGGGGTCGAGGAACCCCTCCTCGACGGCGCGGATGAACGGCGAGGCGTGGCTGTAGCGCTCGCCTCCCGTCTCGTCCACGGTGTCGACGTGGCTGTCGAAGTGGATCATCGCCAGCCCGCCGCTGGGCCGCCCGCGCCGCTGCCACGTCGACTTCAGACCCGCGTACGCCAGCGAATGATCGCCGCCCACGCCCAGCAGCTTCGTGACCGCCGCGTCGCCGAGCCCGGCGGCGAACTCGACCGTCGCGTCCAGCGTCTCCTTGCACGAGAACGGTCGGACGGGCGCGTCGCCCGCGTCCGCCAGGCTGAGTAGTTCCGTCACGTCGAGGTCGTGCTCGATGTGGTAGGGCTTGACGTACTGTGAAGCCTCGCGGATGGCACGGGGACCGAACCGGGCTCCCGGCCGATAGGTCACGCCCGCATCGAACGGAAACCCGTAGATCGCCCAGTCGACGGGGCGGTTCTCCTGCGGAACCAGCTCGATGAGAGGATACCGGCAAAACGTCGCCACGCCCGCAAAGCGTGGAAACTGGCGTGGATCTGCAATGATCGTTTTCCGAGTTGTCATCGCTCGCAGTGTAGGATCCTGCTGTCGGGTTCCGCGGAGGGCGTAGGTAGGTCGGATCTCCGAGCCGACTGTCTCAGGTGGGATAGCTCTCCGAGCTGTCTCTTCTTGGTGGGATAGCTCTCCGAGCTGTCTCTTCTTGGTAGGACAGCTCTCCGAGCTGTTTTTTCAGCCGAAGCCGCCGATGTGTTGATGGATCATTCCATAGCCGGCCGAATCAGTTTGCCGCACTCGGGGCATCGGCTTGAGGCAATGCCGCGCAGGTCGTAGTCGCAATGCGGGCAGAGACCTTTGGAGCCGCCGAGCCCGCGGAAGAGGACTTTGATGATCAACGTGCCGCCGAAGAGAAAATAGCAGCCCAGAGCGATCTGAGCAACCACGTCGATATCGCGCGTCCAGGTCGAGAGGTGCAGAAGCATCGAGCCGCCGAACGGGTTCGGGTTTCTGATGCGGCCCGTCAGCATATCGACTTTGGTCTTAATGGCGTGCAGGGTCGGGGACAGCACGAGAACCAGCAGCACGACCCCTGCCAGTCGCATCACGAGGGTCGTCCAGTCCCTTGCGTTCATGTGGCGTGACTCCTGACGTCGATCATCTGAGATCGATCACCGGTTCCTCGGACCGATCAACACTGCATCGGGCGATTGTACGACGGCCTGGTATTCGCTGCAAGCACCGCTGCCCCGAACGAAGAGGCCGCCTGCTTCCTCTTGGGGCTCTGTTGGAGCGGTTGTTCGACCGACATTTGATCCCTGCAGCGCAGTTCACGCCGCACGAGCCCGCGCTCGCGCCGAGTGCCACACCTCGCCCGCACGGTGCAGGTGCGCTGGCTGCGTCAGGAAACCCAGTCGTCCTCGAACCGCATTCCTCGGGGGATCGCTGCGGCATCGCCCGACTCGATCATCGACGCCACCGGGTGGGCACAGTAATCGAGGCTGAACGCTCCCGCCGGGCGGTGGTTGCCCGAGAGCCCGAGCCCGCCAAACGGGAGCCTGCTGCTGGCACCGGCGGTCCCGGTGTTGACGTTTACGCATCCGGCCCGCGACAGTCGCACGAAGCGATCGGCCTCGGATTCATCGCGTGTGAAGATCGACGCCGCGAGACCGAAGCGCGTCGCGTTGGCCTGCTCGATCGCGTCGTCTGCCGACGCCGTGACGCTCACGCGGACAATGGGGCCGAAGACCTCGTTGTCGCACCCCGCGTCGTCCGAGCCTTTCCTGAATCGGTCGACGCGCACGACGCCCGGGGAGAGATACCACCCGCCGCCGGGCGTGTCGATCGCCGTGGATTCGAGCAGCACCTCGCCGCCCTTTTTCGCGAACCACGTCTGCGCGCCCAGCACCGCCTGCCGCGCCTCGCGCGTGATGATCGGCCCCATGAACACGGGATGGTCGGCACGGGGCTCGCCCACGATCAGGTTTGATGCGGCTTTACATAACGCCGGGATCACCCGATCCGCCACCGCCTCGTGCACGATCACACGGCGGGTGCACGTGCACCGCTGGCCGGTGGTGATGAAGGCGCTGCGGACGCACTCGATCACGGCCTGGCGCAGATCGGCGTCGGGCAGGATCACAGCCGGGTTGTTGCCGCCCATCTCGAGCGCGACGATCCGCCCGGGGTGATCGAGGTTTGCTTCCAGGATCCGCCGCCCCACCGACCACGAGCCGGTGAACAGGATGCCGTCGAGGTCGGCGTGCGAGGTCAGGGCCGACGCGATGTCCGCACCGCCTTGCACCAGGTTGACGACGCCGTCGGGAGCACCCACTGAACTCAGCGCCTCATCGAGCAGTTCCGCCAGCAGCTGCCCCACCGCCGGCACCTTGTCGCTGGGCTTGATCACGACGGTGTTGCCCATCGCCAGGGCCGGGACGATGTGCCCGTTGGGCAGGTGTGCGGGGAAGTTGAACGGGCCGATGACGGCCATGACGCCGTGCGGCCGAAACGACGCCCGCCCCACGCGCGAGTCGCTGATGGCGACCTCGAACCCCGCGACGCGTGCCAGCCCCGAGTTCATCGCGTCGTCCAGTGTGATGTCGACCTTGGCAGCCATAGCGCCCGCCTCGGCCCGCGCGTCCCACAGCACCTTGCCTGTCTCGTCGCAGATCAGCGCCGCGATGTCGTCCACGCGGGCGGCGCACAGATCGCGGTATCGGCCGAGCGCGTCGAATCGACGCTCGCGCGGCCAGTCGGACCACTGCGCGAACGCGGTCCTTGCCGCGGCCACCGCCTCGTCCACAGCCCGCACATCCGGCGATCCCGACCACACGATTTCGTCGGGCCGGGCGGGGTTCGTCGACACGAGCAAATCACCATCGATCGGAACCCATCGCCCGCCGATGAGGTTCGCCGAAGGATGCGAGAGCGATCGATGATGCGTGCGGGCGGCTGCGTCCATGGTCTCAACCCCGTCCGGATTTGCGGGGCGCCGTCTTGCGCGAGCGGGGCCTCGTCGAACCGGGTTCTCCGAGCGGGGTCACGCCCATCTCCGCGCCCGGCTTGGCCTCGAGGACACGCATCGCCTGTCGCGGCAGCCGGATCCGACCTCGACCGGTGTCGGCGTACTCGGTGCTCAGCGCCCGGAACTCGCCGTCCGAATCCAGCACGCTGACCAGCCCGCTGCGATTGCACTCGGCCTTGGAGACGCCGTCGCCGAGCTTTGCACGCTTGGTTCGTCTGACGATCTGAATCGAGTCGGTTTCTGCGTGCAGGTACGGCCCGCCGTCGAACGGGTCGATGAAATCTCTGTTCTCGAACCCGAGCTTTTCGAGCATGTGCCTGGCGGGCGCGGTTTCCGCCCCGACCTGCCCCACGAGCGCCCGTGCCTCGGGCGGAAGCAGGCTCAGATAGATCTCCTCGCGCGGCAGGAGCGAGGTCATGAACTCGCGCGAATACTGGCAGAACCGGTCCGCCTCTGTGTACGTCAGGTTGATGAACCGGCGGCCGAGGTACTCCCAGAGCAGGTTGTGACCGTCAGGCGTGATCGGCCCCATCATCTCCGCCAGCATCTGGTCCGCGAACAGCGCGCGGTGCAGCCCGATGAAGTGAAGACGGATGAGGCTCAGGGAGCGCCCGAGCTTGAGTTTGTGGCGCCGGAACGATGGCTGGAGGATCAGACCACCGATCTCCGTCGGGCCGGACTCATCCAGATGCAGCTTGGCGACGATGTGGCTGGTCCCGCTCTGCAGGCTTTCGCTGAAGAAGTGCTTTCGCGCGAGCTTGAACGAGACCATCGGCCGGCCGGGCCCGCCCATCCTGGCCACGAGTTGGGACGTGCCGATGACGGTTCCGGTCTGCGTGTCTTCGAGCGAGAACATGAAGAGATCGCTCTCGCCTAACTCGGCGCCGAATCCGCCGTAGCCCGACTGTTTCGCGCGACCCGCGACACCGGGATCCTTGGCCGAGCCGGCGGCGGCACGAATAAAGCAGTTTCGGCTGTGGATCGCCTTGGACGTGATGATGTCCTTATCCGCGGGGAGGCTGATGAAGTGGACCATCCTGGCCAGCTTCAGCAGCATCGGGACATCTTCGACCTTTGTTCTGCGGATCAGGAACACGTGGCGGTCCTTGTGAGCGAGTCAGTCATTATCGATCAGGCATCGGACGCCGCACGCGACAGCCCGCGCTCGACGCACTCAAACACGCGGGGCCAATCCTCGTCCCGCATCACGCCGAGTGGCGGGAGCATCCGGATGTGGTACGGGTCGTGCCCGCAGTAGAACAGGATCACGCCCTCGTCAAAGCACGTCTGGCACGCAGCGACGATCGTGCCCTTGTCACCGGCGAACGGCGTGAAGCGCATCATGCCCCCGACGCCGCCGACGATGTCCGCCGCGCCCGGCGTTCCGATCTTCTCGGGCACGGGCGGGAACCAGTCGGGGTGTCGATCCGCCATCGCCCGCACCTGCCGAGCGAACAGGTCGTAGTGGCGAACATTGGCGCCGTTCGGGCCGTGGTACTCGCCGTCGCGCAGCCGCTCGATGATCCGCTGCCCCACGCGGAACGACACGGTTTCGCCCGTGAACGTGCCGCTCAGAAGCCCCGGCCTGGGGTTGTATTCCTCGGTGAAGAGCGTGGCGCAGGCCTGGGTCATTTTGCCAACGCACAGAACGTCGATGTGCGGGCCGAGATCGAGTGTTTCAAACGCGAACATGGACTCGGTGCGACCGAAGGTCTGAATCTCGTCCACCCAGACCGCGATGTCGTTCGCCTTGCAGCATTTCATGAGTGCTTCGTGGAAGGCGCGCGGCGCGGTGTTGAAACCGCCTTCGCCCTGGATCATCTCGAAGACGAAGCAGGCGTGCTGACCCGGATAGCGATCGATATACTCCTGCAACTGGGCGACTGCTCGCTCGATGTAGCGAGCTTCGCCGATCTGCCGGGCTTCGATTTCGTCGTAGAAAGGGATATAATCCACGAGGAAATTGAGCGGGATTCCGACGCGATACGCCGCCTCATCGCCGATCTGGCTCATCGCGACTGTGCGCCCCATGAAGCAGTCCTTGAACGCGAGCACACGGCTCGCTGGCGCGTGCTTCTGGAAGCAGACCTTCAGTGCGTTCTCGTTGGCCATCGCCCCGCCGGTGGATAGGAAGCAATGCGCGAGCCGGCTGGCCCTGGACGCCTCGGTCAGGAGCGTCTCGGCGAACGTGAACGCCTCGCGATTGGATAGCAAGTTGCCGTGTTTAGCCGTATCGTCTATCGCGCCGAGCAGCGCCGCCTCGATCAACTCCGGGTCCGAGTGACCGAAGAAGTGGACGCCGATTCCGCAGATCATGTCCCACTTGACCGACCCGTCGGCCAGTTCCACCAGCGCCCCGTTGCCAACGCCCGAGCCGATATAAGGGTACAGCAGCCCGCGCCCGCGGACCTGTGCGGCTCGATCCATGAACGCCTGGTACGACTCGGCCGCCCCGTCGATCGGCCCGCGGACATCCGTGATACGGGCGGACCGGGAACGGACCTCCGCGACGATCGACTCGATCGCGTCCCTGATCGCACGGCTGTCGCGGAGTTGCTGGCCGACGGTCGTTTCGGTTCGCGTGGTCGTCATCACTGCCCCTTACTTCGGACACCCGGCCGCACTCGATGAGCGGTTCGGCGAAGGTGCATCCGGAAGAGGTTATGCACCGCCGATGTCGGGCGCGTCCGAACTCAGCCGATGGATCAGCACTGCCAGCAGCTTGCACCGCTCGACCAGGCTGGGCAGCTCGATCCACTCGCTCGAAGTGTGAAGCCCGCCGCCGCGAACCCCGAGCGTGTCGATCGTCGCCAGCCCGGCGTCCTGGAGAATGTTCCCGTCGCACACGCCGCCTGTCGCGGCGAAGGGGAGCTTCTGCCCCATGTCCTCGGCCGCCGATCGGGCCCGCAGCGCCAGGGTTCTCGTGTCATCGATCAGCGGCTTGGCCGGGCGGTTGAACACGTGGCGCACTCGCACAGTGGGCAACTGGTCTTCGGGCGTCTGCAGTTCATCGAGCATGCGCGCGATGTGCTCGGCGTCCTGGTTGGTCGTGAAGCGGCAGTTTCCCCACGCACGGGCCAGATCGGGCACGGCGTTGGTTGCACTCCCGCTGGCCAACGGTCCGACGCTGAGTATTCGGCCTTGATCGGGCTCGGACATTTCGCTGACCGCAACCAGCGCTTTGGCCAGCGCCGTCACCGCCGACACGCCCTGGGTGAACGCGCGCCCGACGTGCGCCGCCTTGCCCCGGGCCTCGATCATGAACTGCCCGCTGCCCATGCGTTCGATCGCGAGTTCTCCGCCCGCCAGGGCCGGCTCCAGGACCAGGCCGAACTCGTGCTGCGCCGCCTGCTCACGCAGCGCCCGCGCCGAGTGAAACGCCCCGGTCTCCTCATCGCTCGTGAGTATGAACGTCCACGCGGTGTCGAGCCCGGCCTCTTGCAGCGATTCCAGCGCCGCTATCGCGATGACCAGCCCGCCCTTCATATCCACGCATCCCGGCCCGGTCGCGGTCTTGCCGTCAGGCGCGATGTTCATGCTGCGAAAACCGGACGCCGCGTCATGCACCGTGTCGAGGTGGCCGGCGATGAGCACCGTCGGCGGCGTGCCGTTCGACGTGGGTCTGGTGCACACCGCTGCGGGCGGAACACCGCCCGCGCGATCACCGCCGAGCAGCCAGTCGGGCTTCGGATCGCCGGGCACAAGGTCAACCCGCGCACCCAGCGCTTGCAAACGCCCGGTGAGTATCTCTCGCGCTTCGTCGAGCCCCGCTTCGCCGCCGGGGCCGGTGGCGATTCCCACGTGCCGCTTCAGGTCGTCCAGCAGCGCGTCGGCCCTTGCCTCAATGATCCCGCACAGCCGTTGTTCCGTTGCGCTCAGCGTCACGCCAGACTGTAGGCGACCGTGGCGCGACCGATTCAGATCGGCGGCAGACCCGACGCGCGACGCCACGCGCTCAACTGCCCGAGGTGGTACGCGTTGTGCTTCACAAGAAATTGCCCGGGCAGGTACGCGATCGTGGGAAAGCGAGTGAGCCAACGCTCGAAGGGGGATGGCTGCAAGAGTCGCTCCGGGGTCGCGTCTGCGAAGGCAGTCGCCGCATCGTCGTATGCTGCGGTGTAGCTTGAAATCAGTTTGTCCCTGGACAGGTACTCTGAAGCTTCCCGCAGCGGTTGACTGCCGAGGCCATACCTGTGTGAGAGGGGATCCTCGACCACCTCGCCCCGCAAAATCCCAGCCAGAACCGGGGCGTACGCGGAAAGATGACTCAGCACCCACGCCGGATGGTTCATAGTCACGCCTGCGACGGGTTGGCTCACCATCTGCTCGTCCGTCAGGTCGGCAACAAGTTGCTCAGCAACCTCCCGAAGCTCCTGCCACTGGGCCACAATCGCGGTGGAAATAGGGTCATCCATGGCAGCAATCTCGTTTCATGCCGAGAGGAAAGACCTGACAAACGTTTCGAGTTCGGGCATGGTCATTCCAGCGCTTCTGCCTACTTCGATGGCCTCTTCAACGGGAACGCCCTGCTTCGTCGCGAGGTAGGCCGCCCAGATCATGCCAACTCGGTTCGACGTGCCGCAGTGCAGCGCGATCTTTCCTTCTGTAGAGTCGAGCACCTCGGCGAGTTGATCGACTTCGGCGCTCGTAAACGCTTTGCCGAACGGGATGTTGACATACCGCACGCCGCACGAATCGCAGACTGACGTGGTGTCAAGACCGACCGTTACCATTTCCATCGGGTGGCGAAAACTGACCAGCACCTCGATTTTCTCGTTCTCCGCCAGAGCGCGGATTGCCTCGGCGCTGGGCTGACCGGCGAAGTAGACGCGCCCCGCCCTCGTCAGTGGCTTGACACCGCCGACGCCCTCGACAGGCTCCGCTTTGGTGATCGTTTCGTTCATAGCCTCAACCTTTCCAGGTGCCTCTGATTCGGGTCATCCTATTCCGTTCACGCCCGACTGCATCGCGGCCCACGTCAGTACGGCGATTCGGAGCATCATCGAGCGCCGCGATGCGAACATTCTCAAACGGAGTTATCCGCCGCCCTCTGCGATCACGCGGTTGACCGCATCGACCAGGGAGTCAGATCGCAGCCCCGCCGCCCGCCCACGCTCGATCGCGGTCTCGACGTCCATGCCGTGCTCGATCACCAGGTACGCGGCCCACATCGCGCCCACGCGGTTGGACGAGCCGCAGTGGAGCAAAAGGGGACCGTCCGTCGCCTCCACCGCATCTGCGAACCGCTTCACATCCTCGGCTGAGAATGTCCCGGTCGTGACAGGGATGTTGACATATGTCATTCCCAGTTCTTCGACCGTGGCCACCTCGTCAAAACCGAGCGACTCCATCTCGCTCTCCTGGCGGATATTCACGACGGTGGCGATGCCCTTTTCCTCGGCGAATCGCTTGAACGACGCCTCGTCCACCTGCCCGGCGAAGTAGAATCGGCCATCGTTGAACAGGTTGTTCACGCCGTCCCATCCGTCAAGCCGCGTCGCTGTTCCGATCGCGTCTGTGACCTTGTCGGGCGTTGTGTCCGGGGTCTCACTCGCAGCGTTGCTCGACGCGTCGCCGGACGTGCTGGTCGAGGTGTCGGCGGTGGTGTCGGTCGCCGAGTCGTCGGCGGGCTCTGAGCATCCAGCCAACGCCGCGCTGGCCGAAAAGATTACGATCCATCTCATGCCGTTCATTGTGCTGCTCCTGAAAGGTTTGTTTCCGCTCACGAACCCATCCGTCTACGGTGCCGTCATGAGGCCCATCAGTCGTCCGACACCCGTCTCCCTCTCGAGCCCCATGATACACGCCTGAAGCTCGTCGCAGCGTTCTTCGCCCACGATCGCCCCGCCCAGCGCGTGAAACTTCACCTTGATCTCGTCCTCGGTCATGGGATCGCGCGGGTCGCCCCTGGGCACATCGACGCGCTTGCTGTGGCTCGACCCATCCTTGAGCGTCAGCGTGACGCGGCTCGGCTGATACTCGGGGAACAAAGCCTCAAACTCCTCGTTCGCGACGACCTTCACCATGTCCATCACCGGCTCCAGGCTCTTGTCGTCGATCCGCGCTTGCTCGAACTGCAACGGCGTCACCATGCCATCGACCAGCCCCACCGCGAGCGAGTACGGCAGCGAGTGGTCGGCGGTCTCTTTGCCGGTCGGCCGGTACTTGTGCGGATCGCCGAGGATGTCCGCCGCGCGGGCGATGACCTCGACCCTGATCTCGGCGACGTCCGCGACCTTGATGTCGTGCTCCTGGACGCACTTGAGCATGGCGGTGAGCGGGGCGTGGCTCAGGGCTTCGATGGGAAAGCTCTTCATGCCGCAGTCGAGGATCTTGTACCGGCACTCGCCGCACGTCGGCAGGTTGCCGATGATCGTTTCGGTGTCAAACGTGCACGGCTCGCCCTCGTGCCTGCTGTGACCAAACACATGAAACAACCCTTCCTTGCCGTCGAAGATGTGCTCGGGTCCGGAGAAGCCGCGCCTGGCAAGCAGCGCCGATTCGACACCCATCCGCGTCGCCCATGGATCGACCGTGTTCTTCATATTGGTCAGTTTGCCGGCTGTGACCGCGCCCAGACAGCACGTGCGGCTGGCGCAGATGCCGATCGCGTTGACCATCTGTTCAGGCGTCAGCCCGAGCACGCGCCCGGCGGCGATGGGTGCCGCGAACGCGGTCAGCGTCGCGTGGTGCCAGCCGTACTCGCGCACGCCCGGTCGGCCCGCCTCGCACAGACGCATCTCGACCTCGTACGCGATGATCGTCGCGAGGATCAGGTCCTTGCCGCCGAGCCCAAGCCTCTCACACAGCGCGAGCGGCCCGCAAATCAGGTCGCTCGGGTGGCAGGGGTCGGCCTTCCAGTAGATGTCGTTGTAGTCCATCGCCCGCATCATGTGGCTGTTGAGGAGCGCCGCGTCCACGGGATTGGTCTTGAAGCCGGAGACGAAGCAGGAGGAGTAGGCAATGGGCAATGGGCAATGGGCAATAGGTCCGAGCGCGCGCTCGTCCTCTCCCGTCGCACCCGCCTCTCCCCCCATTGCCGATTGCCCATTGCCGATTGCCTCTCCCGCCATCTCCCGATGATGTTCGAGCAGTATCTTCGCGTCCTCCTGCTGACTCCCGCCCAGGGCGCACCCGAGCGAGTCGAACCAGAACCGCTTGGCGGCTTCTACAGCCTCTTGCGAGAGATGATCGTATTTCAGTGTGCAGGCCCAGTCAGCCAGTGTGCGTGAGATGAAGCCTTCGGTCTTGTAGTCGCTGCTCATGGCGAGAGGGTAGGGGCGGCGGAAGCGATTGAGCGACGACGCGACGGAGCGATGAAGGGGGCGGAAGAGACGCAGAGACGAAGAGACGGAGAGACGAAGTGGGCGGAAGAGCAGGAGAGACCGTGTGATTCCCTCCCCCGTCGCCGACGGGGGAGGTGTCCCGACGAGTCGGGACGGAGGGGGGTCTTCGCGCGACGAAGCAACGGAGAGACAAAGTGGCGGATGACCCGATAGACTTGTGAGGTTCGCGGCATCTCACTCGGCGAGGTTCTCCGCATGAACTGGAAGCGCATTTGGATCATCACGAGCGTCGGTGCGAACGTGGTGACACTCATTCTTCTTGGCGTCTGGTTCATCTGGGTTCACTTCAGCACGTTTCCGTATGCCGCCGGCCCGTTCGACGCATCGCTGCAGAGGGACTTCGGGCTGCTCGCGCTCGGATTCGGCGTACTCAACATCGTCTGCGTTCGGTACGCCGTCGTCTGGAGGGGCCAGCGTCAGCAGAACCACGCGATATACCTGGGGTACATGTCGAGCGGGTTCACGGCCTTCATCGGCTACCTGTTCACAACGACCCCGGAGGGCGGACTGCCGTTCTTCGCACTCGGTTCGACGGCGCTCATCACCGCGTGGACACTGCGGTATGCACGCCACACGCCGAGGCAGAAGGGACTCTGCCCGCACTGCGACTACAACCTGGCCGGGCTGCCCAGCGGCGTGTGCCCTGAGTGCGGGAAGGGGGAGGGAGAAGCGACGGAGCGACGAAGGGGCGGATGACCCGATAGACTCGTGAGGGTCGCGGCATTCTCACTCGGCGAGGTTCTCCGCATGAGTTGGAAACGCATATTGGTCATCATGGCTGTCATCGTGAATGTGCTTGTGCTCATCCTTTTCGGCAGCCTGGGCGTGGGGCTGTGGGTGTACGAAGCCGGGGGCTTCGACGGGAGCGGAGTGCGGATACTACCCGACGCAACGGTGGTCATCGGCCTCATCATGATCGCGCTGGGCACCGGCAACATCGCTTGCTTGTACTTTGCTCACGTCTCCAGCGGCCGGCGCAGGCGGGCCGCGATCATCTTGGGATGGGTGTTGAGTCTCGGCGTGGTCGCCTTTGGCCTGCTGGCCGAGTGGCCTGAGTTCGATCTCACTACTGCGCTCGTTTTCGGCCCGGTGGGGTGCATCACCGCGGCCGCGCTGCCCTTCGCCCGCAAGAAGCCGACACCCGAGGGAATCTGCGTGCACTGCGGCTACGACCTGACCGGGCTATCCGGCGACGTGTGTCCTGAGTGCGGGAAGGGGGGCGGAGAAGCGACGGAGCGAACGAGGGACGAAGCGACGAAGGGTCGGATGAGACAGGCGGATGAGGAAACACAGCGGGGTGAGGGCGCATGAAAAAGCCCCGCGTCGCGGGGCGCTTGGGTCTCTTCTCCACTTCGTCTCTCCGTCTCTCAGTCTCTCAGTCTCTTCCGCTCCCCGTCTCTTCCCCCCCTTCGTCACTTCGTCACTCTGTCACTTCGTCACTTCCGCCTCACGCCGCCATCGACATCGCACCTTCGTCGCCGGGGACGCCGAGGTAGACGGTGGTTGGGGCGCTGGGCGTGCTGGTCAGGCCGACCGGGGCCTGGTTGGTGTTCCACCGGGCGATGAGGCCTTCGGCCCATTCGAGCATCTGGCGTCTTCCGTTGGGAATAGTGGCGCCCATGGGCCACCTCTGTGTCTACAGTTTTCTCTTAAGCGGGCACATGCCCGCTCGCTGTGGATCGTTCGTTGTCGTGGCTCGGCGTCGTCTTGAGCGATTGATTGGGCGAGATTGCAAGGCGTGTGAAGCGGCGCGGATTGGTTGGACTATGCGGGCGGGAGCGGTCGTGATGGTGGCGCGGCAAGACGGACCTGCGCGCGGGAAATGGGTCTGGGAGGGGAAAATGGGCCTGGGAGAGGGAGATGGGGCGGGTCAACTGGCGTATGCGGGTTGTGCGGCCATCGGCGCGGTCTGCGGGGCCGCCGTGTCGAACCCGCGCAGAGGAAAGTTGTACACGCCCAGAGCATACTTGTACACGCGCAGAGGAAAGTTGCGCAAGCGCAGAGCTGTGTTGTACACGCGCAGAGCTGTGTTGTTCAAGCGCAGAGCACACCTGCGCCCGCGCAGAGCACACTTTTACAACTACGGAGCCGCGTTGCACACCCAATGAACAACTGCCCCACCCCATTTCCCCCACCCCATTCCCCCGCCGCAGGACCGCCCTTAGCGCTGCCCCGGCCCGCTTTCAGTCCCGCCCCCTTCCCCGCCCCCTTCCCCGCCCCCCCACTACCGCGCATCGCGGACAAAGACAGACTGCCGCAGGGATCGGGGAGGCTCTGGCCTCCCGATCCGGTTGCGAAGATTCTTATGGCTGCGCCGACTTACCGGAGTCCGTACGAACATCGCACGCCCGCTTCCAGACCCGGCCGCTTCCCTTGCGGCGGAGCATTGGCATGGGGCTGCTTTGAGCCCCATGCATACAATTCCTCCGCAGGGGAGCGGGGGTACAGCAGGCTGTCCGTCGCGATTCCCCGCAAATAACCTCTTGTGGCGATGATGTGCTTCCGGTACAATGCTCGTGCCGCGTCTCAGTCCGAACCGGAGCACTCGTGGCCGAGTGCCCATAAGAAGGAGTGACCATGACACGTATCGGGTTTATCGTCCTCCTCTCCGCCCTCGCCGTCGCCCCGCTCGCGCCCGCCGCGGCCCAAGACCTGCTCTGGAATTACCAGACCGGTTCAAACTCAAACGACGTGAGCCGGGCGGTGGCCGTTGACAGTGCGGGCAACGCCTATATCGTCGGCCGAACCAGCGAAAGCCTCTTCGGGCAAGTCTTCGGGCGCGGCGATGCCTTTGTTGCCAAGATTGATCCGTCCGGCGCCCTGCTCTGGTCGCGCCAGTTCGGCACGGCAGAGTCCGAAGAGGCCGAGGGCGTCGCGGTGGACAAGGCTGGCAGTGTCTATATTGTCGGGCTCACCGGTGGCAGCTTGGGACAACCCAATGCGGGGGTAAGGGACCTCTACTTGACGAAGTTCGATGCGTCGGGTGCGTTGGTTTGGACGCGTCAGGAAGGCACGTCTTCGCAAGATTATGGTACAGGCGTGGCCCTCGACAACGCGGGCAATGTCTACATCAGCGGCGGCACCAGCGGCAGCCTGTTCGAGCAAAGCGCCGGGAACTACGACGCCTTTGTGGCCAAGTATGACGCATCGGGCGCGTTGCTCTGGGCGCATCATCTCGGCACGCCAGCGAAAGATTACAGCCATGGCGTTGCGGTTGATAGCGCGGGCAGCGTCTTCATCACCGGCTGGACCGAGGGCATCCTCGGGGCGTCCCAACACGGGAGCCGGGATGCCTTCGTCGCCAAGTACAACGCGCTGGGAACGCTGCTCTGGACACGGCAGTTTGGCGGCTCTGGGAATGAAGAGGGCTTTGGTGTGGCGATGGATAGCGCGGGCAACGTGTTTGTCACCGGCTATCGCGAGAAAGGGTGGGGCGCGTTTTTCAGAGACCAAGACGACTTGTTCTTGACGAAGTATGACAGCCGGGGCACGTACCTCTGGATGAATCACATCGGCCTGCAACACAAAGAATGGGCCCAGGCCGTGGCCGTTATCAGGAAGGTCAGCGCCAGAATGGTCAATCTCTGTATAATCATCATGATACGCCTTTCCAATAATATTTATCAGTCGTTGTAGCCAGAAGTCCACGGCACAATTAATGTAAGAAGAAAATTGAATCCCGGTTAGATTTATCCTGCATGTAACCGTGTAAACGAATAGATGATAACCGTGAATGAGGCCAGTATCAATCCGAGCGCAAATAAGCTGCTGGCTGCCGGCGACACCATA
>JADFGU010000003.1:15860-32358 GCA_022567535.1 Planctomycetota bacterium
GGAACGATCTCCTGCTCGTCAAGTGCGATCCATCTGGCAAGCTGCTCTACATCAAACAGATCGGTACCGAGCTGAATGACTACGGCTGGGGCATCGCTGCTGATCACTCCGGGAACGTGTACGTCACCGGACACACTGAAGGTAGCTTCGGTGCGCCCATCGCCGGTGGAGACGATATCTTCCTCGCCAAATTTGGTGAGACCTGCTACGCCGACTGCGACATGACCACGGGCCGAGGCACACTCGACATCTTCGACTTCCTCTGCTTCCAGAACAGCTTCGTACTCGGCGAGCCGTACGCGTGCGACTGCGATCCCGACCCGGTCTGCGACATCTTCGACTTCCTCTGCTTCCAGAACGCCTTCGTGGCGGGGTGTCCGTGAAGGGAAGTGACGAAGTGACAGAGTGACTGAGTGACGAAGGGGGGAGAGACGGAGAGGAGAAGAGACGAAGAGACGGAGAGACGAAGAGAATGAGAGACGAAGTGGCGGAGAGACCGAGAATGGGTCGATCCTGCCCTGCCGGCGTCACGTCGCCAGCACGCCCGTTCTGAGCGGACGCGAATAGTCCCCGTTGCACGCCGACTCATCCGCCGCGATCCGTTCGTCGCGTGAGATCCCCCCACTCCCGTCCCCGCCGTCCCCGATGCCTGCCCGGGCGTAGACGCCTGCCGCACCCTCACCTACGCTTGGGCGAAGGATCCGGCCGACACCCCGCCACAAGGACGCACGCAGATGACCATCCGCATCGGGATCAACGGCTTCGGACGCATCGGGCGGCTCGTCTACCGAATCGCGGCGGAGCACAACGACCTCGAAATCGTCGCTGTCAACGACCTCGTGCCCGCTGACAACTTGCTGTATCTGCTCCGGTACGACACCATGCACGGGCGTTTCGGCGGCGCGGGCTCGGCCACGGACGATGCGTTCACGATCGACGGGCGAACCACGAAGTGCCTCAGTGAGCGGGACCCGGCGGCCCTGCCGTGGAAAGACCTCCGCGTCGATTACGTGCTCGAATCGACCGGCCTGTTCACCACATTCGACGCTGCGCGCAAGCACCTCGACGGCGGCGGCGCCAGGCGCGTGCTGCTCTCGGCCCCGACGAAAACGCCGGACAGCGTGCCGACCTACGTGCTCGGCGTCAACGCGGACCAGTACGACCCCGAGACGGACTACGTGATCTCCAACGCGAGTTGCACGACCAACTGCCTGGCGCTGGTGGCCAAGGTGCTCGACGATGAGTTCGGCATCGCGGAGGCGCTGATGACGACGATCCACGCGGCCACCGCCACCCAGCCGACGCAGGATGGCCCGAGCAAGAAGGACTTTCGCGGCGGTCGGAACGCATACATGAACATCATTCCATCGAGCACCGGCGCCGCCAAGGCCGTCGGGCTGTGCATGCCGCAGCTCGCGGGAAAGCTGACGGGCATGGCGTTCCGCGTGCCGACGGCCGACGTCTCGTGCGTCGATCTGACCGTGCGCACGAACACGGCGACGAGCCTGTCGGCGATCAACGCGGCGATGAAGGCCGCGGCCGATGGGCCGATGAACGGCGTGCTCGGCTACACCGACGAGCCGGTCGTCTCCAGCGACTTCGTGGGCGACCGTCGCAGCTCGATCTACGACTCAGCCGCGGGCATCGAGCTGTCCGGCAGGTTCTTCAAGCTCGTGAGCTGGTACGACAACGAGGCGGGCTACGCCGCAAGGTGCGTGGACATGCTGCGCCTCATGGCGCGCGGCGACGGCGTCAGCTGAGAAGCCCTGTTCGCTGGAATGACTTGAACCAGAGTCCCGCCGGCGCGGGAGATTGTCCTCGAAATGGCTCAGGCGTCGCCGAGCGCCTGCCGGAGCGGGGCGAGATGGCGTGCGAATCGTTCGGCCCTGCCCACCGAGGTGCTGTACACGGGTCGGCGGACCTGTGCGAAACTCGCGGTGAGGGCGGCCCGGTTGGACTTGTGCGGCTGAAGGCACGCGTCAACGAAGTCCAGCCCGACGAACTCGATCAGCTCTCGCGTCACGGCCTCGCGGTCGGCGATCAACGCCTCGTAATTGACCGTGTGAATCGGCACCTCCAGCGTGCGCTGGTAGTGGTCGATCATGCGTCGATAGGCGTTGTAGGCGCGGCCCAGCCAGGTCAGGTCGCGCGAGTAGGGCTGACGGTGGGCGAAGTCCTGCGCGAAGCACGACACGCAGGTATCGAGCGGATCGCGCGTGCACAGGACAATTCGCGCCCCGGAGAGAATGCTGCCGATGAACGCGAGGTGGAAGTAGTTGCCCGGGTTCTTGTCCGTGAAACGCTTGATGCCGTCGGGCGCGAACGACAGGAGTTGGCTCATGTACTCATCGCCGGCCGCGTCGGCGGCAGGCTGAGTCAGCGTCTGGACGGGATCGGCGCGGCTCATGCGGGGGATCAGGCTGCGCTCACCGGCGGCGAAAACGTCCGGGTGGCACGAAAGGATTTGCTCGACCAGCGTCGTTCCCGAACGTGGAAACCCGACGATGAACACGGGCATGTCCGTTCGCCTCTGGGCTCGGGGCAGGCTTCGCAACATGTCCGGCGAGAGATCCGCGATCAGGCCGTCCACGAAGCTGTCCAGCGCCGCCGGATCCCACGGCACGGGCGTGAGTTCGTTTCCCCGCTCGTAGGCTTCCCAGGCGGCGTCGAATGCGCCGGTGTTCTCATACATCCTTCCCAGGAGAAACGACGCGGACGCGCGGTACTGCTGGGGCACCGCCTCGTTGGCGACGAGTGCCTCAAGCGGCTGGATCGATTCGTCCGCCTTATCCACCTCGGGGCAGACTTCGCCGAACGCCAACACGACGTTGGGATGATCCAGCCCCTGATCGATCGCGGGCTTCAGCACGTCGTACGCGTCCGCGGCATCGCCGGCGCGGTTGAGCAGCTCGGCCTTGGCGCGCAGGGCTGCGTGATAGTCCGGCAGGATCGCAAGGGCCTGGTCAACGAAACGGTGCGACTCGTCGAAGTGGCCCTGCATCCGATGCGTGTACGCGATGTCGCACAGAACCTGCGGGTTTTTCGGGTTGATTCGAAGCGAGCGTGCGAGCTCCGTCCGGGCCTGCTCGTACTCGCCCTGATAGCTCAGCGAGGTTCCCAGCAGGTGGATCACCATGGGATTCTCTCCCTCGGCCCATTCGATCTGGCGGCAGATGTCGGCCGCGGATTCGTGGTCGCCGGTCGCGAAAGCCCTGAACGCCCGCTCAAACTCCTGCCTCCAGCGCGGTTGCCCGGCGGCATCGGGGGTGTAGTACTGCGTCATGGCGATGTGTTTCCGTGTGGTCCGGACGCCACCTCGTGGCCCGGCATCGGGCATGAACGTCTGTCCTCGCGGGAGTGTACGCGGCGGAGTGACAGGTTTCGAAATGGTTCGGTCATTCGCCGGCTCGTGTCACAGCGTGATCGCCTCGCCCGTCATCAGGCTCGCTCGTTCCGCGCCGAGCACGCGGGCGACCTCGACCGCCTCGCGGACGGTCGCCGGCGGCACAGGCGCCTTCTCGCGCACTGCCTGGAGCAACGCTCGAATCTCGCAGTCGTAGCCGCTGCTCGAATCGACCTCGATCGGCTCGGCCCCTTGGTCGCCGTAGAGCACGAGCTGCTGTTCGCGGGCGAGATCGAAGGCGACGGTCGCGCGCTCGAACGAAACAAGATAGCTCATGTGAAAGCCGAACGCCGGGGCATGGTTCCACGCGCCCTCGGCGACCACGTGCCCAGGACCGGCGTCGGAAAACCGATAGGCCGTCGTGACGTGGTTGACAGAACCGGCCGACGAGACCGCCCGCGGCATCCCGAAGCAGTGCGTGACGAAGTCCGTGTCGTGGATGTGCAGGTCAACGAGCGCGCCGCCACTTCTGGATTCATCGCTGTAGAAGTCCCGGGCCCAGTTCGGCATGCTCCCGAGGCGGCGGAACACGGCGCTCTGAACGCGACCGAACGATTCGTCGTCGATCCGGTCCTTGAGCCATGCCCACGCGGGCCAGAACCGCATGCACATCGCGGGCATGCACAGACGCCCGGACTCGTCAGCCGCGACCGCCAGGCGTGAGATGTCGTCCGGCTCGATGGCCACGGGCTTTTCGACCAGCACGTGCTTGCCGGCCCGCAGCGCCGCGATCGCCGTGTCCACGTGCGTGTCGGTGTGCGTGCAGACGCTGACGAGCTCGACCGAATCGTCGGCCAGCATCGCTTCGACATCGGTGTACGTGGCCAGCTCGGCGGGATCGAACAGACGATCCTCGGCGTCGGAATCAATGTTGCCAGAACCAGACGCGGTTCCCGTCAATCGGTCGTCGTCCCGATCACAGACCGCGACTATTCGGCAAGGGTTTTCGCGTCCGGCGGCGGCGTAGGCGCGGATGTGCCTCGCGCCCATAAACCCGAGGCCGATCACGCCGACACCGATCTGCTCATTCATGCACGACTCTCCGCGACCGGAACCGTTTCGATCATAGGGATTGGCGAAGCGGTAGAATCCCTCGAGGACTAAGAACCCGGGCCGAATCAGTCTTCACATCAGCGATGAATGCGGGGGACGATGGTGGTGGTCCATGCACCACTCGTCCAGTGCGCGTCGCGCTGCGGCCGGGCTTAGGAACAACTCACGATTGAGCAGCGGCCTCCCGCAACTTCGTCACGATCTGTTGTTCTGTGTTGTGTCTCTTCTTCACGAGGCACCCTCTCCGGCCTCAAAGGCCGACAGGAGTGTCTCACAAAGACTGGTACAAGGTTTCCAGAAGGGGCCACTTGCAAGGCAACGTCTACGCTAGCGTTCTTGCATTTTAATCACGAATTGTCTGCAGCATTCGCTCCACACTCATGATTGGATCGAGATTGCCGTCGCGACCGCCTCGGCGGAGCGGGGGATCATCACGGCTCGTCAACCCGCTGTATATGCCACGTGCGATTCCCTTGGGAATCGCACGTGAGTGACTGCAAATCGTTATGCGGATGGAGGACTCAGCGGCGCCTGCGTGCGTAGCCGATCATGAGCCCTGCGAACATAAAGGCTCCGGCCGGTGCGGGAACCGTGACAAAGACATCCCAGTCGATAAATGAGCCATCAGGGGCCATGCCCGGAATCTTGAACAAGCCGATGAGAGGCGGATTCAGCAGCAGAGACAAATCAACACCGTTCGCGGGATCGCCAAAGAAACCATCGCCGCCTGCATCCGTGAATGCGGCATTATTGAAGAGGGTCGTGACGTCGTAAATGCCAAAGGCGAAAGTGAGCGGCCAAGGGACGCTGGTGTCAATTGAGCCGACCAGCGAATCGCCAAAGTTATTTGAGAAATCAAATTGGCCACCGACCACCATTCCTGCGGCAAAGTCTATATGGCCGCCCACGCCCGTCAATACGCCGCCGTTGCCCGCGGCACTAAACGGACCAAGGAGGCTGCCGGTGTTGTTGCCCCCGACGGCCGCGAGAACGGATGACGAGGAGATCAGGAACTCGAGGGATCCTGAGAACGGGGCCGCACCGCCCGCGGCGCTGGCTCCATTGGGATCGAGTGACGGGACGCGGTTGCCGCCACCGGCCGCGCCGCCCGGGGCGTCATAGAACTCGCCGGTGAGAGCGTTCAGGTCGAAGTGCAGCACCTCGAAGGGACCACCGGTCTGCGCATAGCCCGCGGATGAGGCCGTGATCAGCCCTGCCGCCGCAAGCAGTCCGTGTTTCATCTCTCGTCTCCAATCTGTAACCCGCGAGCCCGGTAAGAGCGCGTGGCCTTCTCCCGCCGGTAGAGTACCCCATCCTGTCCGGGTCCGCAAGCACAAACCCCTCTGCGCAGCGAATTTTCTTTGGATCGAGACAAAAAAGAGGTCGCGTCTGACATAGATCGCGTACCAAACTAAAGCAGAACTTGGGCTGGCGAGCCGTTTCGCCGATTCAGAGCAGTGTCGACAAAAAACCGGGCTCGCGGCCCGGCATTGGCAGTCTCACGTTTGTTTTATCGATGTTCGGTTGATCTGTTCTCTAGATCCTGCGGCGACGAACGCCAAGCGCGATCAAGCCAAATCCAGCCAGCCCTGCCCCACCAGGCAGTGGGATGACGATGAAGAGATCGATTTGCACTTGTTCGGTGAAACCCCCGGCCGCGATCGCCACGTCAGGAATCAGGAAGTTTTTGATCAGGCCATGAGCCAAACCCCCGCTCAAGAACCTACTGATATCGACAGCTGAAAAGGCCGAGTTACTGTCGGGATCAAGGAAAAATCCGGAAAACGTCAGCCCCGTGACCTCGTAGGTGCTGCTGGCGCCCGCCGGGATGTAAATGAGCGTGCCGCCGGAGGCAATGAGGGTTGAGAACGAGTCACCACCATCACCCGCCGCGTTGGAGAATCCAAACGACACGCCGGTGAGTGTTCCCGCACTGAACCTCAACAATCCTGTAATACTGAAGAGCGTTCCTGGAGAGCCCGCGTCGAAGAAGGGGCCAACAGCGGGAGTGGGATTATTGTTTCCAAACCAATTCCCTGCGAAATTCGTCACAACAGGAGAGGTGGCCATTGCAAACGTCATGTCCCCTGTGTAGGCAGACCCCCCCCCAAAGGCGCTTGCGCCACCGGTGAAAAAGGCAGACGACATCGTCACCTTGACGTCGTTGATATCAATCTTGAGTTGCGAGAACGGCTGCGCCTGGGTCGAAGAGACCAACGCCGCGCCCAACACCACCGACAACACGTGGATCTTCTTGAATCTGAACATCCCAAACCTCCACGGCACGATACGGCGTGCCAATCCCTCTTCACAACAACCCCGATACGCGGGGATCACCCCCGAGAATAACCGGGGTGGACGCGGCACGCAAGAGAAATCCGAGGTGAAATCTTTTTTTTTGTTGATTGCCATTTTCAGTTCGGGCCGGTGAGGCCTCAGACGGCCACCTTGCGCTAACCTCTCCCGTACATATTCCTCGGATTTGATTGATCCCACGTTCATGACTCAACGCGGAGCCGGCGTGGACTCGGCGAGCCGGGCTTCCAGGGCCGCCAACCGCCGCCGCTCAACCTGGGTGAGGATTTCCATCAGCGCTGGCGACGATCGGAGTTGATCGATGATTTGTCGCGCCTCCTCGAAGCGTTCCTGCGCGGCCAAGGTCTCGGCAAGCCCGATCCAGGATCCGCCCTTGCGGGGATCAGCCCGGACTGCCTCGCGAAACCTCGTCTCGGCCTCCTCGAAGCGATCGGACCGGAAATAGGCGATCCCCAGCGTGTCGAGGAGTATGGCCCGCTCGTGGAGGTCCAGATCCCTGTCATTCGCCAGTTGCAGCGATTGCTCGGCCAGGGCGATCGATTCGGATCCCCGCCCCTCCTGCTGCGAGAGCAGATAGGCGAGGTTGTTCATCGCATAGATGTGGTCCGGGATCTGTGCCAGCCCCGCCCAATAGGCGCGTTCGGCGTCGCTGATCCGCCCGAGATTGTCATACGACGAGGCGAGCATGAGCTGCGCGTTGCCGGCCGCAAGTCCGTCAAAGTCGGCCCCGGACAGAACATCGATCACGGTCTGCCAGTCGGCCTCGTCGCCGGTGCTTCCCGCCAGGCTGTACCAGGCAGCCGCCACCTCGAGCCGACCCTCGTCCAGGGCGAACAGATGGTCCTGGGCACTTTGAATCCAGGTGCGTGCCTGCTCCGGATGCTCGCCGAGCAGTTCCGAGAGCTGCAAGTAGTGGAAGACCCATTCCAAGCCCTCATCGTCGGGTTTCCAGAGAATCTCGCGAGCCTCATCTATCCGGTCGCTCCCGACGAGCGCCGCGGCCACAATGACCAGGCGTGGGCCGGTCAGGCGATCATCGCTGTCCCGGCCATCGCGCCACCACCGGTTCACCGCCGCGAATGCCTCGGTGTATTGCTCGCGCTGGATCTGAATCGCGGCCACCGCGAAGTCGACGTCGAACTGATCCGCGAGCGACCGCTGGCGCCATTCGCGGGTGGCGAACAGGGCCTCATTCCAGTGCTCCAGATCCATGAACATGCCCACGACCAGCCCCGCCGCCCGGGGATCGTTTGGCATCAGTCTTGAAGCGGTGATGGCGGCGTCGATGGCACGGTCGGCGTCTCCGGCGCGCAGGTAGGCATCTGACAACACTCGCCATGCGGCGAAGAAGCTGTGGTGCCGATCCGTGATTTCGCGCACGGCCCGCGCCAGGTCCAGAGCACGCTGGGTGTCGCCGACTGCCTGGGCCGCGTTGTCGCGCAAGGCCTCGGCGAGTTGCCTGACGGCGGTGCTGAGAGTCACACCGTCCAGCGCACCCTGGAGAATCCGCGTCTGTTCACTGCCGGGCCCGAACTGCTCGCACACGTCGATGATCTGGCGGATGTCCTCGATGGCGTCCAGAATCGGGTCGTCCTCGGCCATCTCCGCTGCGGCCGCGCAGGCCGTCCGCGCTTCGGCGAACCGGTCCCGCTTGAGGAGGAACCCAGCCAGCTCGATGCCCGCCCTGGGATCCCCGGCCTCGGCCGCGTCGCGGAATCGCTGCTCCGCGGCCTGGTCGTCACCGAATCGCATCAGCAGAGCCGCCTTGCGAAGACGGGCCTCTCCGCTCGCCACTGCCGACATTCGATCGAGGAGCGATTCGGCGGCGGCCATGTCGTCCCCGGTTCCGAGTGCAGCCAAGACGGTCGCGAAGGCTGCGAGCGCCGCATCGGGGAGATCCGGGACCGCCGCCATCCGATCGAGGATCACCCGCGATTCTTCGCGTTCGTTCCGCCGCAGGTGCAGAACGGCCAGCCCCAGCGATCCCTCCCACCGCCCCAACGCCTGAACGGCCGCGAAGTCATCGCGGGCGGCCTGGACGCGGCCCCGATCGGCCAGCAGCGACGCCCGCTGCAGAAGCAGCGCCTCCGGCAGAGATTCGATCGCTTCCAGCTCGGAGAGACGGCGTTCAGATTCGTCGATCATTCCAGCGGCGACCTGAAGCCCGATCAAGCGAATGAGCGTGCCTGTCTGCTTCGGGTCGGCGCGGACGGCGCGGGCGAGATACCCGATGGCGGCCTGGAGGTCTCCTTGCCGCCCGACCACTTCGGCGAGAACGGCCAGAGCAGCCGGATCATCGGGCCGACCGCGGATGGCGTCGGCCAGCTCAGCCGTCACCGTGGACAGCCGATCCGCGTCGCCGCCGAACGTGTATTCCGCCCGCGTGTTGAAGACGCGCCAGCCGATCGCGGTCGGTGCAGCGGTGCTTCGCAGCCGACCGATCGCCGCCCGGACAAGCGTCTCGTCGCGCCACGCGGACTCGGTGCCGAGCACAGCCAACTGGGCACGCGCGTCGGCCGGGAACTCCGCCGAGATCCTCAGCATCAGGCCGAGGGCGTCGGGGTCGTCCGTCGCGACCAGCACGTCGGCGAGCTTGAGCATCAGCTGGAGCCGCTCGACCCCCTCGGCGGCGTGCACCCGCTCGAGGTAGGCCCTCTTCAATTCGGTGATGTCGGCCGGGGACGAATCGCGCGGCCGAAGGCGCACTGCCTGTGCTTGAACAGCCAGATCGCCGGCCATGTCGTCAAACGCACGCGCCAACTCCTCGTCGATGGGCTCGATCTGTCGCGCGAGTTCCAGCGCGTCCGCCTCAGGAATCTGCACGGCGAGGTCGAGCAGTGATCGGGCGGCCGCGATGGCCTCGGCAGGCAGACCGGACGCGATGCAGGCACGGATCCGCAGGGTCAGAACCGCGGGATTGTCGGGGTTGTTCTCGACCAGTTCACGCGTCAGCTCGATCGCGGCGGCTCGAAACTGCGCCTGGTCCGGGTTCTGCTCTCCGGCACGGAGCAGCGCCAGGCTCATCAGAAGCGGATCGGACCGCCGGTCTACCTGGAGCACTCCCACCGCGTCCGCGGGGTACCTATGGTCAAGAAGCACTCGGGCAATCAAATGCCGGGCCGCACGCCACTGCGATTGGCTCACGAGCGGGCCCAGGCCCTGGATGGCCAGTCTCCATTCGCCGGTTTCCGCGTGGAGTGTGGCCGCGAGATAATCCAACAGTTCCCGATCTTCCGGCGCGGCAAGGAGCGCCTCGATCCGGCCGCTCGCGGACGTGTGATCGCGGCGCGCCAGATCCAGCGCGAGCAGCCCGGTGCTCAGCCACCACTGAGCCTCACGGTCGTCACGCGCCTCGAGCTCCTCGACAATCGCACGATGTGACTCCCCGTTTCGAGTTGCGCTCACGACCAGCACCCAGCCGAGCGCGGCCGAGCCCGCTTCCCCGGGCGAGGCGGCAATCTTCTCTATGAGACGATCGGCCTGCGCGAGCAAGCCCGAGCGGAACCCGCGGGCGAGGGCGACCCGAGCCGCCTGGATGCCGAACTCGCTCGAGTTCAGATTCTCTTCGAGCACATCGTCGGCAAAGCTCGCAAACTCGGGCTCGAGCGGGGCCAGAAGATCGAGCGCATTCAGGTAGTCGGTGAGATCTTTCCACGTGAGGATTCTGAGCGAACGAGCCTCGCGAATGACCTCGACCGCCTGCTTGACAGATTCCTCATCCTGCCTGGCGCTCAACGATACGGCCCAGATCACTCTCGCCCGCACGGAGTTCGGAAACGCGGCGACAAGAGTCTCGACCGCATCGTTCAGTTCGTCTTCCGCATCCCGACTGGAGAGCAGACCGATCCTGAATACGTGCGCGTCGTAGTCATTGGGATAGGTTTCGACGATCATATCGGCGTACTGTGCGGCCTCTTGATCGCGTCCTTCAAATGCGTGCAGCCCCGCGGCCGTTTCCAGCCCCTTCCGATTGGTCGGATCCAACGCGAGCAGGGCATGAATCGTGGACATCAGCTCCGTTCGGAAGCCGACCTCTCTGTACAAATCGATGAGAATATTCAACGCCTCCTGGTTGTCCGGCTCGGCATCGAGCACCTCGTTGGCGACGCGGATGGCGAAGATCAGGTGGCCGTTGTTCTCCTGCGGGATGCGCCGCCGCGCCTCCGCGAACGCGAGCATGACCTCAGCATCGCGCTCGTTGTGCGTTACGGCGTAGCTGAGTTCCTTCAGGGCGGTGGCCCAGTCCTGCCGGGCGTACGCCTCGAGGCCGACCTGTCGGGCCTGCGCCACGAGCTTGACCTTCTGAGCCTGGCGCAGGAAGTGGGCCGTGGTTCCAACAGCGCCGATGAGCACCGTCGCCCCGGCCAGGAACGCCAGACGTTTCTTTGCGCGTCGCGTCATGTTGTGCCGCTCCTCACCCGGCGATCACCTTCTTAATGGTCTGAAGGATGATCCAAATGTCCATCTTCCACGATTCGGACTGAACGTACTGGAGGTCGTAGCGGATCCACTCCTGGAAGTCGGTCTGCGGCTCGCGCGTGCGGCGGATCTGCCACAACCCGGTGACGCCGGGGCGAACGCTCAGCCTCGCCTCGCGCCAGGCGGGACAGCACTGGTTCTCGCTGTCGGGGCTCGGCCTGGGGCCGACGATGCTCATGTGACCCAGCAGCACGTTGAAGAACTGCGGGAGCTCGTCGATCTGGTAGCGGCGCATGAACTTTCCGACGCGCAGCAGCCGCGGGTCGTCCTGCAGGTAGAACTGCGGGCCGTCGCACACGTTAGCCGCGACGAGCCTGGCCTTGAGAAGCTCCGCGTCCTGGCACATCGTCCGGAACTTGTAGCAGGGAAAGAGTCGCCCGCCGATGCTCTGTCGTCGATGGGCGAAGAAGGGCGGCCAGCCGTCCTCGAGGAGTATGGCCCCGATCACGAACGGATACATCGGAAGCGTCGCGAGCAGAACGACCGAGCTAAAGACGATGTCGAACAGTCGTTTGCTCACCCGCCGTGTGCGCCCCCACCTCAGGCGCGGGGCCAGTCGCCACCGCGGCGTGACGACCAGATCCCAGTTCACGTCCCGCGCCGGGCTTACGCACCACTGCCGATCCGGAATCGCTACCGGACCCACGACGACCGTCGCCTGGTCGATGACGACGCCTGCGCCCACCCAGACCGGCCCGACGAAACGCACTCCGGGCGCGATTCGCGACGTCTCGTGAACCCAGACGCTGTGCGAGAACTGGTACACGTCATCCAGCACGGCGGTCATGCGGTTCCATTGTCCGACCGTGTTCTCGAACCACTCCGTGGCCGCAGCCTCGTTGCGCCGATCCGCGATTTCGCCGTCGACGACCAGGTGCGAGCGATGGTCGCGGCCGATGGTGGCCCGGATCTCCCGCACCGCCGCGGCCGCGGTGCCGGCGCACGCCCAGCGGGTGGCCACCCTGCGATCGGGTGTGAGCCAGCACCGACCGATGTCGTGAAACGTGCGCGTGTATTCCCGCTGTACGCCCTGGAAGCGTCCGCACGCGTCGGTATGAACGATCTCGCGGTATTCGCTCGGTCGGCCGCTGCGCACGCGGATTCGAACCGCCCGTGGCTTCTGCCAGTGCAGCTGTTTCAGCACCGGACGAACATCGAAGGAGACCAGATGGTGCTCGTCGAGCAGCAGGTAGAGTGCCGGACGGCTTGAGGCGATTGCGCCCTCGTTCGGTCGGATGACCTGAATCCCGCGCGAGGCCCACACGCGGTCGTGCAGCGCCACCACGTCCAGTCCCCATACGGTCCCGAGGTCGTGTTGCGGTGTGGTCGTGCTGCCGGACGCCTTTTCGGAAACGAGAATCATCGTGCTCTGGTATCCTCCCGATTCGAGATCGACGACTGCACCAGCAGGCGCGCCCCGGAGCGATTGTGCGAGCCCCCTCGCGGCGAGTCCGGCATGATCGATCCGATCCCGATCGACGCGGTGCTCACGCTCCGCGCGAAGTCGCCGATATCAGCGCGGTTGAAGATGAGGCCCGTGCACGAGGCCCCGAGCTTCGAGAGCCTGTCGATCGCCGCGTTGAGCACCTTCGGGTGCCGACCTCGCTCGACGATGAGCAGTGTTTCGTCGGCCACCGACGCGAACAGGCTGGCCTCGATGCTGCCCAGCACCGGGCCGGAATCAACGATAACCACGTCGTGATCGCGCCCGGCGATCTTCAGGAATGCTCTCACCCGTTCGCGGGACAGATGTTCGGGCGCAAACCCGCTGATCGACCCGGCGGGAATGGCGTGCAGATCCCGCGTCGCGGTCGCATGGATCTCGCCGTTGAGCTGGGTCGCATCGAGCGCCTCGACCAAGCCCGGCTGATCTTCGAGCCCCAACTCCTGCGAGAGTCCGCGACCGATGAGGTCGGCGTCCACAACGACGGTCCGGTGGCCCGCGATGGCGAACGACGAGGCCAGCGAGAGCGCGAGACTCGTCTTACCGTCGCCGGCAGCGGGACTCGTCACGAGGATCGACACGTGGCCTGACGGCCGATTCACCTCCAGAAGGCTCCGGATGTGGTGGACGCTGAGTGCGGCCATATCGCTGGCTGTCGCATCACCCTCGGTCAGATCGGGCAGACATCCGAGCAGCGGTAATGCAACGCGGTCGGTCTCGAACTCGTCGATGTACCGCAGCCCTGATTTCCACAACCCCAGCAGCACAACCAGCCCGACGCCCAGCCCGCCACCCCCAAGAAAACCAGCCACCGCCAGGGGTATGCGCCGGTCCGTGGAGGGCTCGCGTGGCATCTCTCCCAGCTGGAAGACCTCGGCGCGGCTCATGTTGTTTCGGTAGCGTAGCCGGCGCACCTCGAGGGAGTCCAGGCTGCGGTACGTCAGATCGAGCTTGCGTTGGATCTCCTTGATCTCACTCTTCGTCTTTTCGAGCTCGCTTCGGGCCCGGACGAGCCTGTCGAGCTTTGATCGCAATTCATCGAGAATGCGATTGTTGCTGGCGAGCCGCTTGTACGTGGCTTGGGCCTCTGGGCCGATCCCGTCGTCGGAGACCACGCTGCCTGACTGTGTGATGTCCCGGATCGCTTCCAGTTCCCGTTCGAGGCGGATGCGCTGGGGATGGGACTCTCCGAACCGCCGAGCCAGTCTCCGCAGCGCGATGGTGAGTGCCTCCTCCTCGGCCAGCAGGTCGGCCAGCGCGACCGCCGACGCCGGCGGACCCTCCGGCGGACCGGACCGGACCTGGCCTTGCGGGGCCTGGCTCTCATCTATCCCGCCGGGTGGGCCGATCGTGTCCGGGTCCAATCCGAGTTGAACGAGCAAGACTCGGTCGTTGAGAATGTACGCCTCGATCCTGGCCCGCTGGCTCTCGAGCTGGCTGAGCTTGAACACAGGATCGGAGGTTTCGAAGTTGGTTTCGATCGAGGAGCGATCTCTGTTCAGCGTGGCGAGCTTTGCTTCCAGAGCTTTGCCCAGCTCCTCGAGCACGTCTTCCTGCAGCTTCATGAAATCGCCCGACTCGCCCTCCTGGATCTGCATGTAGGCGCGCAGGATCTCGTTCACGGCGGCCTTGGCGAGCGCCGCATCTGTGTGCGTCGCGCTGACCCGGACGAGATCGGTCCGACGTTGGGGGGCCACGGTCAGCGCCCCGTCGAGCATCCTGAGCCCGCGCGTCGCGCCCGGCCAGCCGACTTCGCGCAGATTCCTGACAGCCGCCGACTTTACGCGCTCGCTGCGGAGCATCGCCGCCTGTGTGTTCACCTGCGTGTCGAGACTGCCCCGGGGATCGTTCAGTTCGTTCACGTCCAGCTCGAGCTGGTGTGAGACGAGAACCCGCACCAGGCCCACACTTGTGTATTTCGGCTGCAGCGCGAAGTACCCCGCGATCGAGCAGGGAACCGCCAGCACGCCGCCGAGCACAATCGCCAGCGCATACCGGCCCCGCAAGGCCCGATGCAGAAGCAGGAGCGGGTTGGCGGGCTGATGGTGCCGTGATTCGTCGGTAGAATAGGACACGATCTCATTACTCATCTGTAATTCCCTTCGCGATCAGCCTCAGTGTGGGGCCGATCTCCTCGAGCACCATCGCCACAATTTCATCGCGTCGAGATTGCGGCATCGATCGCTCCGTGATGATCTGGATCTGGGCCGCTCCCATCCCCGCGGCGGATCGGGCCCGGGAGGCCCGGGTCAGTGCTTCCATGCCGGCCGTGTACGGCTGCTCGTTCGAGGGCAGCACGAAGAACCCCAGCACGTCCATGCCCAGCGTCTGCCTGAACGGCATCTCGAAGCTGTATCGGTTGGCGGGGATCTGCTGACCATCGACGCTGAGGACCAAGGGATCCGTACGGCCCATCGACCACCCGTGTCTTGGATAACACACCGGCGGATAGTGCCCTTCCATGTCCCGCGTGTTCTTGCAGTGAATCAACAGCAGCGTGAACGACTCGCCCGTATCGCGGTTGTGATATCGGCGCTGCAGCAGCTCGTTGGGCTTGAGCAGCTCCCGGGCCGGCTCGGTCATGGGCTCGTCAATGCCGTTCCACGCCCCGATCTGGTACGGAATCTGGCGGATCCGCTCGGCGACGAGCGTAAAATAGCGATCGGCATTGGCGGGCGCGTAGACGTCGATGCCGCCGGTCACCAGCATGGTCGCGAGCACGACCAGCGCCACCAGCGGACTGGCGCGGCCGATTGATGTGCGATTGATGCTCATCGCTGGCCGACCTCCGCAACCGTGTACGGTGCGATCGGCACCTCGATCCAGCGCAGCAGCGCGAGAAACCCCCACAGGATGACCAGCGCCAACCCGAGCACCACCCACCCGCTGATGTCGTGGAACAACGCGGCGGCGTCGGCCTCGGCGTAGCCATACATGAGCGACGACGGGATGAGACGCGTCACGTTGACAATCAGCGCCACCAGCGGGCTCAGCGCGAGAATGAGCACCCGCACGCTGTTCCGCATCGGCACCGAGAAGACGAAGGCGAAGGCGATCAACGCCAGGGCCGACACCATCCGCATCCCGTTGCACGCCTCGGCGATCAGCACCTCCGTGCCGTTCACGTTCAGCGCGTTGCCACCCCGTGTGACCGGGATCGCGATCAGATCCAGCCCGAACTCCGCGATGCGCGCCGACACTTCCTGAAGCCGGCCCGCGATCGGGCCGCGAACCCGCCCCGGCACGGGCAGCAGGAACACCAGCGCCGCGAACGACGGCAGAAATGCTTTGATGAACCGAACGCCGAGCACCGTCACGACCGACCCGACGACGATTCCAATGGCCCCGACGTGCCAGAACAGGTCGTACCCGTTGCGAAAACCGTACAGCGACAGCGCCCAGCCCAGGAGCATGACCATCGGACCCGCCATGCTCCACTTCGGGCGAAAACTGTGGAGCCTCCGCCTGCGGAGCACCCCCAGCCACACCGCGACCGGAAGCGCGAGCAGAATGTGCGTCTGCTCCTGATCCCGAAGCGCCTGCTCGGCGATGTCGCGCCACGCGCCCATCGTCGCGACGAGCGACAGCCCAAGCAACACCGCCAACAGACCCAGATCCACGGGTCGAAACCGTCGCAAGAGGATCATCGCCACGATTCGCCCCCTCTCCGGGACTCGATGTCACTATCCGTGAACACGCCGATGCGGCTGACGCACCGCTCGATGACCGAATCGCCGTCGGCGACCACCGCGTCGCGAAAGAGCACGCTGCGTGCGACCACGGCGCCCGATCCGACCCGCGCC
>JADFGU010000107.1 GCA_022567535.1 Planctomycetota bacterium
GCGCGTCGAGCGTCTCGGCCGCCTCCTTGGGGATCACCAGCGTGTGCCCTTGGCTGATCGGGTTCACGTCCAGGAACGCCAGCACCCGCTCGTCCTCGTACACCTTGTGGCAGGGGATCTCGCCGGCGACGATCTTCTCGAAGATGCTCATGCCCCTGAGTCTACCGCCCACCCCCGTTCGCCGTACAATGCCGCCGTGCCCGAATCCACCGCGCAAGCCGCCCCCAGCACGCGCCCCATCCGCCGACTCGACCCGCTCCTGGTCAACCAGATTGCCGCGGGCGAGGTCGTCGAACGCCCCGCCTCGGTCGTCAAGGAACTCGTCGAGAACGCACTGGACGCCCACGCGACCCGCATCGCCGTCGAGCTCGAGCGCGGCGGGATCGAGCTCATCCGCGTCTCGGACAACGGCGTGGGCATCGAGCCCGACCAACTCTCCCTGGCCGTCGCCGCGCACGCCACCAGCAAGCTCGACGCGCCCGAAGACCTTTCCCGCATCGCCACCCTGGGGTTTCGCGGCGAGGCGCTGGCCTCGATCGCCTCCGTCTCGCGCTTCTCGATCCGCTCGCGGACCAGGCACGATGACTCCGCCTCGCTCATCGAGATCGTCGGCGGCGATGAATCGCCCGTCCGCCCCGCCTCCGGCCCCGTCGGCACCGTCGCCACCGTCCGCAACCTCTTCTTCAACACGCCCGCCCGGCGGAAGTTCCTCCGCACGCCGCAGACCGAGCAGGCCCGCTGCGCCGACGCCGTCCGCGCCCTCGCCGCCGCCAACCCGCGCATCGCCTTCACCCTCACCTGCGATGCGCGCGTCGCCCTGGAACTCCCGCCGGACCAGTCGCCCAGAGAGCGAGCCCTGGCGATCCTCGGCCCCGAGCTCGAAACCCAACTGCTCGAAGTCCACGCCGACGAGTTCGACGACGCCCGCGGGCTCACGCTCTGGGGGCTCGTCGGCCTGCCCGCCATCGCCCGCGCCACCAACAAGGCCCAGCACGTCTTCCTCAACGGCCGACCCATCCGCGACAAAGCCATCCAGCACGCGATCAAGGAGGCCTACCGAGGGCTCATGGAGCATTCCCGCCACCCGACCGCCATGCTCATGCTCGAGATGGACCCCTCAGCCGTTGATGTCAACGTCCACCCCTCCAAGGCCGAGGTCCGCTTCCGCGACAGCTCGCTCGTCCACTCGGTCGTGCTGCGCGCCATCCGCGACGCGTTGCGCGCCGCCGACCTGACCCCCTCGTTCGACGCCGCCCGTGCAACAACCCCCGCGCACCCCCAGGCCGTGCTTCCTTCCTCGCCCAACCTCTCTCCCGCCAGGTTCCGCGACTACTTCACGCGCGACGTCCCCGCGATGACCAGCGGCTCACTCAGCTACGAAGCCCTCCGCGACGCCCTGGAAAAACCAAAAACAGAGCCCCCCGCGCCAGCGGGGGGTCCCGCCGCGGGGGGTCAACCCGACACCGCCGATCACCCACCCGACCCGAACCAGCTCCCCACACCAACCCCCGCCACACGCGTGCTCCAGATCCACAACGCATACCTCGTCACCCAGGACGAGCAGGGCGTCGTCATCATCGACCAGCACGCCCTGCACGAGCGCGCCATGTTCGAGTTCCTGCTGGCGCGCCTGGGCCGGGGCGATCTCGAAAGCCAGCGACTGCTCACACCCGCCGTGCTCGACGCCTCGCCCGCGCAGATCGAGCGCCTGCCCAGCCTCGCACCCCTGTTCAAGCGTCTCGGCGTCGAGGCCGAGCCCATCGGCCCCGCTTCAATCGCCGTGCACTGCTTCCCCACCTTCCTGTTCGACAAGGGCGTCGAGCCCGGACCCTTCATACACGAACTCCTGGAAAAAGCGGAGTCAGACGACTTCAATCCCACCGACGAGCAGACGCTGCACGAGGTCCTGGACATGATGTCGTGCAAGGCCGCCATCAAGGCCGGCGACAAGATGAGCGACGACGAGCTCGACGCCCTGGTCGCGATCCGCGAGCAGATCGAGCGCTCGTCAAGCTGCCCGCACGGCCGCCCGACCTCCGTCCGCCTGTCGATCAAGCAGCTCGAAAAGCTCTTCCACAGAACGTGAGAAGAAGGGATCAGGCATCAGGCACCAGGCATCAGATAAGAGGCCCAAGCGCAAGCGCGGGCTCCCCGTGCGCACTATATGAACAATTCAACCCCGCCCCGGCCCCGTCACGAACCGGTACACCAGCGCCGCGGCACACGCGCCCAGCACCGTTGCCAGCACGTAGATGTGGAACATATCCCAGTGCCCATACAGCGCCGGGCCGAACGTCCGGGCCGGGTTCATCGACGCGCCGGTCAGCGGACCCGCGGCGAAAATGCACGCCGCGACTGTGCCCCCCACGCAGATCCCGCCCAGTTTGTGCGCACGATCGTCCACCACCGCAGCCAGGATGACGTACATGAGCGCGAACGTGAGCAGGAACTCGAACCCGAACACGCCCAACATGTTGGGATCGCTGGTGGGGCTGCCAGTTGTGAGGCTGCCAATAGTTGCCCCGAGGTTTGTGCCAACTTCTGCATTATTCGCCACCTCGGCCCCGAGAAGAAACACGAGCATCCCCGCGGCGCACGCGGCTGAAAGAAGCTGAGCGAAAATATACACCGCGGCCCGGAACGGCGTCTGCTTGCCCGCCACGATCAGCCCGATCGAGACCGCCGGGTTGAACTGCGCCCCCGAGATATACATGCACGCCGACACGAACACCACCAGCACCAGCCCGTGCGCCAGCGCGATCGTCACCAGGTTGCCCGCCCCGAACTGGTCCGAGGCCATGATCATCGAACCCGCCCCAAAGAACACCAGTGCGAACGTCCCCATGAACTCGGCTGCGAACCCGGGCAAGAGGGACTTGAAAACGGATTGATTCTCGTTCATGCCGGCAGTGTCGCCGCTCCGGGCCGCCGCCGCAACCCCGAGGCGTTCGCTGGCGGATAATCCCGCATCGCAAGGCTCATCCACCAGCCCGATTGCGCCGATCGCTCAGCCCGTATCCTGACCCCCCTTTTCGCCCTGGTCATGGCGCTCGCCCCGGCCGGGTGTGCCGGGTCCGGATCGCGCATTTCGGCCGTGCCACCGGGCGTTTCGCCCATCGAACGCCACGTCCACGCCGTCATGGGGCAGCCGCTGGTCATCCCCGTCCGCTTCGGCCCGGACACATCCCCAGCCCAACCGATCCGGGCGGTCCTGGACGACGGCCGGCCGCTGGAGACCAGCGTGTACTGGATCGCCGGCCGCCCGTCGGGCCGGAGCGGGTCGTACTGGCTCGCCGACCCGGGACACTGGACCGCAACCCCCGCCTCGGACGAGGCGCCTCCCTCGTCCATCGGCTTCTGGGTCATCATGCTCGACCCCCCCGTCGACGCGGCCGGACAGGGCGTGTGGCTCAACCGTCGTCGGCTCGATGTGAACTGGCTCGCCCACCCCGGGCTGAGCCCGCCCGTGCCGGCCCCGATCGCGCCCGAGATCGCTTCCTCGGACCGGTTCAGGCTGCTGTGCGAGCCCGAACGCCACAGCCCAACGCGCCGCTGGAGGCCGCGCATGCTCGACGGCCGCCTGGGCGCGATCCCACTGCCCGGGCCCGACGCGCCAAAGCACGCCGCGGACGACGCCTTCGACGACCCGGTCATCGAGGCCTGGGCGATGCAGGAGCAGGCGCGATGGGCAGCCGGTCTCGCATCGCTGCGATCCACCGACGCGGCGCTGGCGGACCGACTGGCCTCGGCCCTCTGTCGCGTCGCCGACATCGACGACGTGCACGCACCCGCGTGGCCGACCGACGCACGCGAACTGGACCAGCTGCGCTCGGATCTGCTCAACCCGTCGTACTCGGCGGCCCGTCGATCGCGTTTCGTGTCGGCGTGGCTCGACGCGCAGCCGACCATACTCACATGGGTGGCCGACGACGCCGGCACGTCCGACGCCGTCACCGGCCGGACCGTCTCCACACTCGCCGCCACCAACGTCGGCGAGCACACCGAGATGGTCGCGATGGTCTTCAACCGCCCGACGAGCGCGATGGAGCTCAAGGACGTCCAGCCCGGTGAAACCGTGCTCTTTCGAATGATGCGCTCCGAGAGCGCGGGGCCGATCGAGGCCGCGACAATCACAGTGCGCGCCGACGATCGCCAGTGGGAGTCCCTCGTCCTGGCCGAGCCCATCCCCGTCGCGCCGCCGGGAGCCGCGATGTCGCCCATGTTCATCGACCGAACGCTGGCCGGCTGGCGCGCCAACCTGGCCGGGATGGCGCAGCCGACCAACGAACCGGGCGGCGCCGCCGCTCTGCTCATGCGCACCAGATTGGCCGACCCGCAATTGACTTCCACCCGCGAGTCCTGGTCGCTCTACATCGAGTGCATCACGGGGGACGCCCCGCCGGAAAGCGGCTGGGTGCGCGTCTGGATCGGTCCTTCCGGCGCGCCGCTGATCGTGCTGACCATCCACGCCGACGGCCGCGTCGACGAGGAGCGGGTGCGCCGCACCGGCGCGCGCTCCGTCGCCGCCGACGTCGCCGTCGCACGCCGAGACGACCGCTTCAGCTGCCTGATCCCCGTGCCCGACGAGTGCATCGACAGCACGGGCGTCGTGCGCATCGGGTTCGTGCACATGGACGAGTCGGGCCGCCGCTCGGCCTGGCCGCGACCCATGTTCCCCTGGCACAACGAGCCCGCGCGCGCAGCGTTCGACACCACCCAATGGGGCTCGCTGAGCATCTTCCGATGAATGCGCGACGAACCCGGCCCACGACGCGCGTTCTTCGCAACGGATTGGTATAAACCATCGTGTCTCTCATCGATCTGACAGACCCGACCGCCGTGGCCGACGCGCTCTCCGCAGGCGCCGACGCCAACCGCGACGCGCCCTGCCGACACGCCTCGATCGACCTGATCGAAGCCCCCGGCCGCCTCATCGCCACCGGCGACCTCCACGACAACCCCGTCCACCTCGCCACGCTGATCCAGCGCGCAGCCCTGGACTCCGCCACTCCCGCGCACCTCACGCTGCACGAGATCATCCACTCCGACCGGCTGATCAACCGCATGGACTTCAGCTTCCGCGCTCTCACGCGCGTGGCGCGCCTCAAGGCCGACCACCCCGACCACGTCCACACCCTGCTGGCCAACCACGAACTCGCCCAGATCATCGGGCAGGGGATCGTCAAGGACGGGCTTCGCGTGGTCGAGGCCTTCAACCAGGGCGTCCAGTACGCGTTCGGCAACGACGCCGAGCTGGTCCAGGACGCGATCGCCCGGTTCATACGCTCCATGCCGCTGGCCCTGCGGTGTACGACGCCCGCCGGCGACATCCTGTGCGCGCACAGCCTGCCCGCGCCCGCCCTCATGCAACGCTTCGACCCCGACGTGCTCGAGCGCGAGCTGACCGATGACGACTACCAGCCCAGGCGCGGCGCCGCACATCTCATGGTCTGGGGTCGAGGTTACGACGCCGAACTGCTCGAGAAACTCGCCGAACGGTGGGGCGTCGCCCTGTTCATCCTCGGCCACGAGCACGCCCCCGGCGGCGCGCTCCTCGTCGAGCCCAACGCGATCGTCCTCAACAGCGACCACGACCGCGGCGTCTCCCTGCCCATCGATCTGAACCACCCGCCGACGCTCGCCCAGGCCCTCGCCTCCGTCGTCCCGCTCGCGGGGTAGTCGATTCCCAACAGAGCCCACCGCGCCAGCGGGGGGTCCGTGCACCTCGCGTTCCAACAGAGCCCGCCGCGCCAGCGGTGGGTCCTCGTGTGCGCCACGCGCGCCCGCGCGCCAATACGAGCCCTGTGCGCGAGCACAGGTGAAGCACGCGTCAAATGAAAGGCGCTTCAGATGAACGCCGCGACAGGATGCGAGCGCGCCAACCCTGTACGAGGCACGACCGGAAGGGAGTGCTCCGGGTGTAACCATCGCGACATGGGCCGCCGAACCACCGCTCCCTCCCGGTCGCGGCTCGTAACAGACTCCGCCGGTGCGAATCTGTTACGCTGCCGCGCATGGCGCAGACACCGACCTGCCCCCGCTGCGGCTACGACCTGAGCGGCATCATCGATTCGTGGACCAACTCATGCCCCCTCACCGGCATCTGCAGCGAGTGCGGGCTCAAGTTCCGCTGGGGCGCGGTGCTCATGCCGCTGCTGCGCGGTACGATCGAACTTCTGGACAGCGCCGCAAGACCCAATGTCCATTGTCTGCTGCAATCCGTGCTGGGCTGCTACCGCCCGTGGGTTCTCTGGCCACAGGCGGTCGAGGGGAGGCATTTCAGACTGCGCCGGACGCTCATCGTCGCCGCGGTCGGGTTGGTGGCCACGCACGCGGTGCTCGTGGTGTTGGCGCAATTCATTGCGCTCGTTCTCACCATCGCATACGGCGCTGCAACCGGATCCTGGCCGAGTCTCTTCAATGCGGCATACCTCGGGAGTTGGCCCTACAGGGACTGGAGCACGGGGTGGTGGGACGAAAGGACCGATGCCGTGTGGATCGGGTTCATTCTGCTCTGGTCGCTGGCAGCTGCCCTGTCGGGGATCACGCCGCCTTCAGCACTTGTCCCCCCACGCATCGCCTGGCGGCACTGGATGCGGATGTGGCTCCATTCGATTCCGACGCTCCCGATCCTCGCTGCACTCGTTGCGTTGACCGGCTTTCTGCTGCTACTGCCAAACCGTTCGCGACACCTAGACGAGTGGGTGATCGCCCTCCGGCTGACACTTCTGATCGCGTGGTTCGCCCTGTGGTGGGCGTTCGCCTACTCGCGATATCTCGGCGTAGCGCGGCCCTGGTTCCGTGGATTCGGGTCGTCCGTGATCGGCGGGGTGATCGCGGGTTTCCTCATGGGTCTCTTCTGGTTGCTGCGGATTCTGATCGGACAGGTGTAACGCCCGCCACGGCGCTCTGTTATTGTGGTCCCCATGGCTCAGACGCCGACCTGCCCCCGTTGCGGCTACGACCTGAGCGGCATCATCGCGTCGTGGACAAACTCATGCCCCCTCACCGGCATCTGCAGCGAGTGCGGGCTCGGGTTCCGCTGGCGCGACCTGCTCGATCCGCGCTTCCTCATCAAGCCGCTTCTGTTCGAGCAGGCGCAGTCCCGGCTGGTGTTCAGTTTTTTCTACACCCTGTGGCGCGCGATGAGGCCGTGGTCGTTCTGGGCGTGGGTACGGATGGAAGACCAGGCAATCGAGCATCGCATTCGGTCGTTCGCGATTCTGGGCTCGGCGTGCATGATGGCGGCAATGCTCTCGGGCGTCGCGAGTCTGGCATGGGCAGTCGGATTCGTCATCGATTGGACCAATCGCTGGTGGTCGGGAACCCCTGATCTTGTGATCGCCTCCATATGGCCGGCTGTGGGCAGATCCGGAGCCTTGCACGCGCTGTGGCTGCTTCCTTTGATCGCGGTGCTCGTCACGTGCGCTCTGAGCCCGGGGCTGCTCGTCCTGTTCGGGCCGTCGTTTCGCATCGCGAAGGTGAAAAGGGCGCATCTCAGGCGGGTCTGGGCGTACAGCCTGCTGCATCTTCCCGTGATCTATGCGTTCTTTTCTCTTGCGGTGATCGCTCGCGAATCGATGTGGGTTTACTACGAGACCGGGGCATGGAGCGGGCCCAAGAGTGCCCCGGAGCGAACGGCATTCTGGATCACCCAATGGGGAGGCGTGGTCGCCGGCGCGGTCGGCGTGCTCTGGTTCACCATCTATCTAAGATTCGCGGTTGGACGCTACCTGCGCCTTCCCACAGCCGCGGGTGTGGCTGTGTCGGTTGGGATCATCACCGCACTTTTTGCGGCACTCTTTGCGGTGGCGCTGTGGTATCCAT
>JADFGU010000108.1:0-1818 GCA_022567535.1 Planctomycetota bacterium
GGTCCACGCCCACCTCGCGTTCGATCAGCAGATCGCAGCGCACGCCACGGCTGCGGAGCACGTCGAAGAATCGAGGCCATTCGACCTGGCCCGCTCCCGCACGGACCTCCGTGCCCCACGTTCCCGGCTCGCTTGTCGCGACGGCGTCCTTGATGTGCACCTGACTGACCCGCGGCGCGAGCAGCTCGATCGCGCGCACCGGGTCGCCCATCTCGTACAGGATCATGTTCGCCGGGTCGAAGTTCACGCCCAGCGTCGGCCGATCGATCTCGTCGAGCGCTCCGAGCAGTGTCTCGGCGGTTTCCTGCCCCGTCTCGAACGCTGCGCTCACGCCCCGGTCCGCGAAACGGTCGACGATCCGCCCGAGCCGATCGACCATGAGATCGCGCTTCGGGTCGGTCGGGTCATCGGGAATGAACCCGGCGTGGAACGTGACGAGCCCGACGCCGAGCCGTTCTGCGAGCGCCGCGTTCTCGCCGGCCGCGGCAAGGTTGGCCTCCCAGTATTCGTCCAGCCGAACGCCTCCGGTCCTGCGGATGGATTCCAGTGTCGAGTAGTCCTCCCCCGCCATCGTCATCATGCCCGAGAGAATGTCGATGCCCGCGTCGCGGAGTGTGGCGATGGTCTCCCGCTCGTCCCACTCGCCCCTGCGGATCGGATCCAGCGCGAGCTGCACCGCGTCGATCTCGACACGCTCCAACCCCTCGACCAGCTCTGTGGGCGAACCCGGGCTGAGCGACCACGAGCACACGCCGATTCGTCCAGGCATGGGTGACTGTAGACTGCCGGGCGCCGTCTCCCCTCCGGCTCAGGGCCAACCACCCCTACGATCAACCATGCGGATCCTGCTGGCCAATCCACGCGGCTTCTGCGCCGGCGTGCGCATGGCGATCGACGTGGTCGATCAGGTCCTGGACATTCTCCCCGGCGAGACGATCTACGTCTTTCACGAGATCGTCCACAACAGCCACGTGGTCTCCCGCTTCCAGGATCGCGGCATCGTCTTTGTAGAAGACCTCGACGAGGTCCCCCGGGGCGCGGTCGTCGTATTCAGCGCCCACGGCGTGAGCCCGGCCCTGCGCGAGCACGCCCGGAGTCGCAACCTCGACGCGATCGACGCCACCTGCCCACTGGTCACCAAGGTCCACGCCGAGGCCATCCGCTACGCCCGCGATGGGTACCAGATCCTGCTCATCGGCCACGCCAGGCATCAGGAGGTGGTCGGGACGCGCGGCGAGGCCCCGCACGCGATCCAGGTCGTCGAGTCGCCCGACGACATCCCGTCGCTCGATATCATCGACCCCGACCGTCTGGTCTACCTCACGCAGACGACGCTCTCCACCGACGACGCCGCGATCATCATCGACGCCCTGCGCGACGCCTTCCCCAACATCAAGGCCCCGCCCAGCGAGGACATCTGCTACGCGACGACCAATCGGCAGCACGCGGTGCGCACGCTGGCGCGCGGGTGCGATCTCGTGCTGGTCGTCGGATCGACCAACTCCTCGAATTCCGTCCGCCTGACCGAAATCGCCCGGGCTGCCGGCGCGCAGTCCCGCCTGATCGACGACGCGACCCAGCTGCGCGACGACTGGTTCGACGGTGCCGAGACGGTGCTGGTGACGGCCGGGGCATCCGCCCCCGAGGATCTGGTCGCGGGTGTGTGCAAGGCGCTGGTCACGCGGTTCGGCGCGACCATCGAACTGCGCGAGCTCGTCGCCGAGAACATCGAGTTCAACCTCCCCGTGGCGCTTCGCCGGAAGATGATCGAGCGCGGCGTCGATCCGGACTCTCGCCGTCTTCACGTCGCCGCACCGA